>JAJBTD010000015.1 GCA_020861055.1 Clostridiales bacterium
AAAACGGCGCAGGTCCCAACGAACCTGCGCTGAATCAGCGTGAAACAAATTTGAAACGAAAGGTCGCCATCCGCTCATGCCGATATATATATAGCGAAATAGAGAATCACTAGTCTCAAATCGCATTGTTTTCCCTTAAATAAACGCAAAATTGAGGGAATCCCGCTCGGCTTAAGGGCATTTAATACGACCGGAAATAGTAAGTTCCCTTCCCCTTGCCCTCACGCTTCAGTTCCCCAAGGGCTACCAGCTTTCTCAAAGCACCTTCCACAGAGCTGACGCTGAGGGAGGGGCAAAGCTCCCGAACGTCCTGTTTCGTGAACCTCCCGATTTTTGTCAATGTCGCCTTCCGCACCATCTCGATGGCTGGCAGCTTCTCTTCCACGATGGAAAACCTTTCTTCAAAATCCCGGTATGCGGCTAGAATCGTGCTGAGCAGATATTTGATGAACGGCGTCACATCCTCCCTTCCCTCATGCCAGCCGGTCTGGGACTGTTGCAGGGCGTCGTAGTACAGGTCTTTGTGATCGGCGATTTTCGCCTCAAGAGAGATATATCTGCCGACATAAAACCCGTTGCGATACAGGAGCAGGGTGGTGAGGAGGCGGCTCATTCTGCCGTTGCCGTCGTTAAATGGGTGGATGCAGAGAAAGTCGTGGATGAACACAGGAATGGCGATCAGCGGCTCTACCTCAAGATTTCCGATGACACGATTATATTCCTCACAAATCCTGTCCAACGCCTCCGGCGTTTCATAGGGAGCGAGGGGGGTAAACAGCGTTTCCGTGTGTCCGTCCGGATAGGTCGCACTGATATAGTTCTGTACGTTTTTCGTCTGCCCCGCCGCAGGGTTGTACATATGGCTGTACATGATTTTATGCAGCTGCAAAATATAGTTTCGGGTGATCGGAATAACGTCAAAGCTCTCATGGATGATATTCAAAGCATCCCTATATCCGGCAATTTCCTGCTCGTCCCGGTTTCTCGGCGTCGTTTTCTCTTCCACCAGCTGTCGGATTCTGGTATTAGTAGTCACAATGCCCTCAATTGCGTTGGATGCCTCGGTGCTTTGGATTTTTGCAATCTCTACCAGCTTTTCCAGCTCATCCGGCCGCTGCTTTAGGTACAGCTCCTGCTTGCCAGCAGCCTTATAGATCGCGGCAATATAGCCCAGCACCTCCGAATCCCATTTCTGGTTCCTGATTTCTGAATAGTTGAATGTACGCATCCCCAGAGTCGCCTCGCTTTCCCTTAAATTATACCCATAAATAAGGGAAAATTCAAGTGGCGAAGCGCATTTTCCCTTAAATTTAATGCGGGAACAAGGGAAAATTGTCTTTAGAAAGGCTTTCGCTATCTTTTTTGTTTGACCATTACGCCATCAGACCCACTATGTACCTCACCGTCAGGTAACGCCCCTCCGCTGTTTTGCAAAAAAGTTTTTTCATACATTGATCGTTTCCGGTTGAAATCAATCCCCTTTTGTAGTAAAATACAATACAATAATGCGGTTTTGTATCTATTGGGGGGCAGAGCGCTTTATTGCACAGCATGACGGACTATTTCAGCAAAGGAGGTCAGGACAAGGACAGGGAAAAGACGCCCGAAGGCGGATTTGATGTAAATTTTGCCTCTCACTTACCAAAGTATGGTGGCTTCTTCCCTGGGAATGTGGTAGCGTAAACTTACCTTTTTAGTTCTCTTTGAGAGCGGGGACTATGTTTCAGGAGGAACAAATTTATGAGAACTGGAAAACGCCGGGTCTCCCGGCTCCTGTCCCTCATCCTGGCACTGGCTATGTGCCTGTCCGTCCTGCCGGTGACGGCTGCGGCGGAGGAGGAGACAACGAGCACCATATCCACCTATACAAAAGTGAACAGCATGGACGATTTGTCCACAGGTGACACAGTTATCATCGTTGCGTCTGATTATAACGTGGCAATGAGCACCACGCAAAACCCAAATAACCGTGGACAAGTTGCTATTATAAAGAGCGATGGTGGGTCTACGGTGACTATCTCTAGCACAGATGTGCAGACATTCACTTTAGCAGCGGGCAAAACGGATGGAACCTACGCCTTTTACACAAGTAATGGTTACCTCTATGCTGCATCCAGTTCTAAGAATTATCTGAGAACAGAGACATCCCTATCCAGTAATTCTTCCTGGTCGATTGCCATTGCAGAAGGCGTGGCGACAATTACGGCACAGGGCGATTATACGAATAACTGGATGCGATACAATTATAGTAACACCCTATTTTCTTGCTATAGCAGTACCAGCAGTCAGAAGGACATCAGCCTTTACAAACTAACCGGAACCACCACCGAGAGCGGCGGCAGCACCACCGACCCCACCGAGTCCGTGGAGACCCCCAGCCTGACCTACTCCGAGACGGACAAGACGGTGACCTTCAAGTGCGCCACCTCCGGCGTCACCTATTATTACAGCTATTCTGAGAGCGGCGATTACACCGCCCTGAACGGCTCCAGCCTGGACGTCTCCGACCACATCGGGGAGACCCTGTACGCCTACGCCGAGGTGGACAGCTCCAAGAGCGAGATTAACTCCGTGGAGCTGACCGCCGCCAGCACCGAGCCAACTGTCAGCGGCTATAAACTGCTCACCGGCGACATCACCAGCGGCGACCAAGTGATGATTTACTATCCCGAAGGTGGCACCGCTGTCACCGGCACCGCCAGCGGCTCCAAGCTGACCGGCGGCGTGGTCACCGTGGCCGACGGGGTCATGGAGACCAACAACGTGGGCGAGGTGTTCACCGTCTATGTGGATGCCAGCGGCTATCTCAGCTTCGTCACCGACGAGGGCAAATACCTGACCAGCGGCTCCACCGGCAACAGCCTGACGCTGGCAAACACCTCCAGCGATTACAGCCTGTGGACGCTGGAAAGCGCCGGGGCGAGCGGCAGCTACTACATTAAGAGCGTCAACGCTGCTTACAATGGAAATGCCCAGTATATCGAGCATTACAACGGCAGCTTTACCACCTATGGATTTAACAGCAGCAGCACGACTGCCTATACCTACCAGTTCTACTATGTGGGCCACACCGACGCGGAGCAGCCCTCCACCGGCGGCGACACGGAGGAGGACGAGGGCCTGACCTCCGGCACCTATGTCATCTGGGCGCCCAGCTACAACATGGCCCTGACCAGCACTGCCTACAATACCTATTATCTGGCCGGTGAGCGCGTCACCCTGACCGACAGCACCCTTTCCGGTTACACCTCTGCGGCGGTATGGACGGTCACTGTCACCACCGGCGAGGACGGCACTCAGTCTGTCACCCTGGCCCAGGACGGCTCCTATCTGGGCGTGGTGGTCAACAGTTCCTACTACAACCTGACCTTCGGGGCCACGACGAACACCGAATGGACGCTGGAGGACGCCAGCGAGGTCAGCGAGGGCTGCTATTACCTGAAAAACACCGGCACAAATTATTACCTTGAGTGGTATGCCGACAAATCCGACTGGAGCACCTACAGCTCCGTCAAGAGCGGCAACGAAAGCATGTTCGCCCTCCAGTTCACCCCTGTTGAGAACACCGAAGAGGATGAAGGCACCGTCACCGGCACTCTGGTGGATTCCATCGCCCAGGGCGACCAGGTGGTGCTCTACTACCCCAACGGTAGCCTCGCCATGACTGGAACGGCCAACGGCAGCAAGCTCACCGGCGTGGCGGGCACGGTGGAGGGCACCACCCTGACCACCACCAGCGACGCGCTGATCCTGACCGTCCGGGAGACCGACGAGGGCTATTACACCTTCGAAAACGGCGGTCTGTACCTGACCAGCGGCTCCACCGGCTCCAGCCTGACCCTGGCAGAAAAGAGCGATTACAGCCTGTGGACCCTGGAGAGTGCCGGGACGGATGGCAGCTTCTACATCAAGAACGTCAACGCCAAATACGGCTCCAGCAACCAGTATGTGGAGTACTATTCCGGCTTCACGACCTACAGTTTCTATACCGGCAGCGAGAGCATTTACACCTACCAGTTCTACAAGACCGGTACCACTGAGGTGGGTGTAGAGTACGACACCGACTCCTCCATCGAGGAGAGCATCGCCACCTGGGGCGGCGGCGGGCCGTATACAGAGGGCGCTACCTCCGTCAACGGCGACCTGTACAACGTCAACGACATGCTGGACAGCAACGCCACCTTCACCGCTGTGGTCAGCGGCGAGAAGGTCCAGACCTTCACCACCGGCACCAGCTCCGGCAGCACCGACATCTCCAACTGGTACATGGGCGGCACCGGTCTGGGCTACGGTAGCGACGACTATATGCAGTTTGCTGTCTCTACCGCCGGTTGGGGCGACATGGAGCTGAGCTTCCGCCTCCGGGCCAGCAACACCGGTTCCGGCGAGTGGCAGCTGCAATACTCCACCGACGGCGAGACCTTCACTGACTTCACCACCGGCGCCTACTCCTGCAGCTATACCTCCTACAGCAGCGACGGCAGCAGCTCTGCGGTCACTCTGTCCGGTAGCATCACCGACGGCGTGGCCAAGACCTCCATCAAGTCCGCCACCTACATCACCTTCACCTTTGACGTGCCCGACGGTGCGGAGAACGCCGAGAACCTGTACATCCGGCTGGTACCCAGCACCACCGTCCGGGCCAACGGCGACGCCAGCACCCCCAGCAATCAGGGCACCGTCCGCATCGACTCCGTGGTCCTCTCCGGCAGCCCCATCGTGGACGACAGCATCACCGGTTACGTGGCCGTCACCCCGGACAACTCCGAGGACCAGGCGGTGGGCACCGAGCTGACCCTGACCACCTCCACCGAGGACGCCACCATCTACTATCGCTTTGTAGACACCACCACCGGCGAGGGCGAATGGCTGACCTATGACGAGAGCAGCAAACCCACCCTGGACTCCCTCCCCTCCACCCTGGAGGTCTACGCCACCAGCACGGACCGGGCGAACAGCGTCAAGCGTATCCTGACCTACGCCGCGGGCACCGTCTCCTCCGTCAAGTTCAGCCCCAACGGCGGCGGCGTGTACATCGAGGACGAATCGGTGGAGGTCACCCTGACCTCCGCCACCGAGGGCGCGACCATCTACTATGCCATCACCTACGACACGGACGAGGACGGCAATTACGTCTTTGCCACTGACAGCGACGACAACACCGCTTACACCAAGTATGTTCTGACCGAGGACGGAAGCTCCCCCATCTCCCTGGCCAAGGGCTTCGGCGGGGCCAGCATCATGGCCTATGCGGAGCTGGAGGGCTACACCACCAGCACCATCACCACCCGGAGCTTCACTGAGCGGAGCCAGGAGACCTATAACATCTACTTCGGCCAGCTCCACTCCCACACCAACTATTCCGACGGCGCGGGCAGCATTACCGACGCCTATGAGCACGCCACCGAGGTCCACGAAGAGAATGACCCTCTGGCCTTCCTGGCCGTCCCCGACCACTCCAACTCCTTCGACAGCGCCTCCAGCGACTCCGTCACCATCACCGACGGCTCCCTCAGCGAGGAGTGGACCGAGGGCAAGGCTTACGCCGAGCAGTACACCACCGATGAGTTCGTGGCCCTGTTTGGTTACGAGATGACCTGGTCCAACGGCCTGGGCCATATCAACACCTTCAACACCGGCGGCTTCCAGAGCCGCACCCAGAGCGCCTACACCACCTATTCCACCGCCTTGCAGAACTACTATGACACGTTAAAGACGGTGACCGACTCCATCAGCCAGTTCAACCACCCCGGCACCACCTTCGGCGACTTCCAGGACTTCTCCTACTACGATGAGGAGATCGACGAGCTGATCACCCTGATCGAGGTGGGCAACGGCGAGGGAACCATCGGCTCCTCCAGCTACTTCCCCTCCTACGAGTATTACACCCGCGCCCTGGACAAGGGCTGGCACGTGGCCCCCACCAACAACCAGGACAACCACAAGGGTCTGTGGGGCGACGCCAACACCGCCCGCACCGTGGTTTTGGCAGACAATCTGACCGAGAACGCCATCTATGACGCCATGCGGAACTACCGGGTGTACGCCACCGAGGACAACGACCTCTCCATCTACTACACCCTGGACGGCAACATCATGGGCACCATCCTCTCCGAGAGCGATGTGGACGACACCGTGACCCTGTCCGTCAAGCTCAGCGACCCCACCGACAGCTCCCTGGGCACCGTTTCCGTCATCGTCAACGGCGGCTATGTGCTGGCCTCCCAGACCGTCAGCGGCAGTGAGGACACTGTGACCTTCAACGTCAGCTCCGATTACTCCTATTACTACATCAAGGTCGTGGAGGCCGACGGCGACATCGCCGTTACCGCCCCTGTGTGGGTGGGCGACGTGGAGGCCCTGGGCGTGTCCACCTTCGAGAGCAACGATGCGCTGGCCGTGCAGAACGAGGCCCTGAACATGACCCTGAGCCTCTACAACAACGAGAGCAAGGACTTTGAAATCGAGAGCATCACCTTCACTGTCACCGACCTGGACGGCAACGTTACCGACATCACCGACCAGATCGTGGCGACCAGCAACGTTCCCACCAAGGTGGAGAGCATGGACACCGCGGACTATAGCTTCTACTATGTCTACGATGGGCTTGGCTCCACCATCTACACCGCCACCATCACCGGCACCCTGAACGGGGTCACCAAGGTCTACACCGAGCCGCTGACCGTCAGCTATGTCTCCTCCGACATGGTGACCAACGTGGTGGTAGACGGCAGCCACTACAACGACTACGTCACCGGCTACTACGGCGGCAACATGACCGAGCTGGAGGCCATCGCGGCAGACCTGTCCATCAAGCTGAACATCGTGGAGGACGTAAACGACTACTACGGCGAGGACAGCGTGCTGGACGACTGCTCCCTGCTCATCATCTCCGCCCCCGCCAAGAAGAGCGGCACCGCTAACGCCGGGGACTACGTGGCCAGCCTCTATGAGGACGAGTTCATCAAGGCGGTACAGGCCTACGTGCAGGCCGGCGGCAGCGTCATCGTCTGCGGCCTGGCGGACTACGGCGAGGCCAGCAGCGCGGGGGACTACCACACCGCCGCCCAGCAGAACAGGCTGCTGGCAGCCATTGGCTCCACTATGGGCCTCATCGGCGATGAGGC
>JAJBTD010000173.1 GCA_020861055.1 Clostridiales bacterium
GCAGGTAATTCTGTCCGATCTGGCTCTGCTCCCGGTTGCCGAAGGTGGCAAAGGGGATGGGCGCAAGGCTGACCATGAGGTAGATCTCCACCATACGCCCGTAGACGATGACGAAAATGACCACAGACAGGGCGGACATGGTGAACTGGATGATAAAAGACTGTAAAAACAGCCCCAGCAACGGCCCCAAGTCCATCTCCAGCAGCGTGGCCTCCAGCGTCTCAAGCATTTCAGCGTCCACGGCGGTGCTTTCTGAGATTAGGCTCCCGCTGGAATTGATAACACTCTGCGCCACGTCGAACACTGCCATTGTGATGTTGAAACAGTTGGTAATCAACGTCACCGCCACAAAGGTTTTGAATATCCATTTGAAGAATATCCACGTCTCAAAGTTGGCCAGATTGTTGTGTTCTATGAGGAGCTGGATCAGTTCCCAGCAGCAGATAAATGTGAGGATAATGCCGGCTATCGGCATAATAACTGATTCTGATAGGTTTTGAATGAGGGAGAAGACTCCCGGCGAGAAGCTCGCCGGGGTCGTCCCCACATCCGAGGCAATCGAGCCGACCTGTGTGTTCACCGAATCAAATAGCCCTGTCAGATTATCCATGATAGCACCCACCAGCAGCTCCTTCAGCCATTGAGTGATTTGCTCAAGAATTGCGTTCAAATAGGACTACCTCCTTTTGGAGACGGCCACGGGCGCTTGAACCACACCCGTGACCGCCAGTGATACAGTGTGACAGATCAGCCGAACAGACCGGAGAGCAGAGGAACGAGGGTAGTGCCGATGAGGGCGACACCGCCGCCCGCCATAAGCTGCTTCATTCCCTGGGACTTCGCGCCGGGGTTGTCGTTGCCGTAACCTTCCAGCAGGTTGATGGCACCCCAGATGCCCAGGCCAGCGCCGAGGGCAATCACGAGGGTCTGGAGAACAGTAACCGCAGAATTGAAGAAATCCATAAATCATAAATCGGAAACCGGAGTTGTTTCAGTGAATCGTTGTGTACAGGAATCAGGAAAGCAAGCCCCAGTGTTCGAGGCCCAAATCCGGTCTCCACTCCTTTCCATTTTAATTTTTTGATACGCTTTCTGTTTCCTGTGTGTCATGGAGTGGGACTGCGAATCCGCTTCATAAAGCCACCTCCTCCAAAGCAGAGTAGCCTGCTCCTAACAGAACAAGCGCTGTGCCTTTTTACAGACACAGCGCTCGTTCAGTGGGTGTTATTCTTTTGTCAGTCCTGGTTCTTTTTCCTGCGATGGACAGCCAGAACAGCCCAGCAGCCCATACCGGCGAGAGAGGCCAGAAGCAAGCTCAGCCAGAGTGCCACGTTACTGTTATCGCCCGTCTTGGGGACAGAGGGGGTGGATACCGTCGAATCGGTTTCATCCACCATTGTCACACACTGCACCTTGCCGGTATCCAGAACCTCAAATGTCACATCTTCCGCAACAAGGTATCCGTCCGGCGCAGTTTCCTCCCGCAGCGTGTAGGTGCCGATGGGGAGCATCTCGATATAATGAGGCTTATTTGTGGATGTCCAGCTTTCCACCACATTGCCGTCGGCATCGTAAATGGTCAGCTTTGCCCCAGGCAGCTCATTCCCGGCAATATCCTGTTTCGAGATTTTCACCTTTGTCACATCGTCCTCCATGACAACGTGCTGAACCTCAGCCGTATTCTCAATGGTGAAGTCAATGCTCTCTGCGGTGGCGTACCCGTCTGCGGGCTTGGTTTCGATCAGCGTGTAGGTCTTGCCAACCACCAGGTTCTGAATGGTGTGCGCCTTAGTTGTGGAAACCCACTCATCGACAACAGCTCCGGTTTCATCCACCACTCTCAGATGCGCTCCGGGCAGTTCCTCGCCGGTGGTCAAATCGGTCTTGGTGATCTCCACAGTCGTCACATCGTCCTCCATGACAACGTGCTGAACCTCAGCCGTATTCTCAATGGTGAAGTCAATGCTCTCTGCGGTGGCGTACCCGTCTGCGGGCTTGGTTTCGATCAGCGTGTAGGTCTTGCCAACCACCAGCTCCTTGATGATATGCGCCTCAGTTGTGGAGACCCATTCATCGACAACGGCTCCGGTCTCATCCACCACTTTCAGATGCGCCCCAGGCAGTTCCTCGCCAGTGGTCAGGTCGGTCTTGGTGATTTCAACAGTCGTCGGCTCGTTCTCAAAGGCCAGCTCAACGGTCTGCTCGGCCACGTCCTCGCCCTGCCAGGTGACGGTGAAGGACTGGCTTTCGTCAGTGGTGACAAATCCGTCCGGCGCATACAACTCCTTCACATAGTAGGCCCCGTCCAGAGGCAGGTCTGCCGTGAAGTCAATAGCTCCGTTCTCGTCAGTCACTCTCAGTTCAATGATTTCGTCCGCCTCGATCAAGACGGTGCCGGACGCAGACACAATATCCTCCGCAGCATACAGCCCGAAAATCGCGCCTTGCAGCGTTCTCCCAGTGTCCTTTTCGGTCTTTACCACATGGACAGAGGCCTTCTGCCGGTCATTCTGCCAGGCTTCGTCATAGACCACGACAGCCATATCCTGATCCTGATAGCGCAGATCCACATAGCGAATCTCATCGTCCAGAACATAGCCGTTTACTGTGCTGATTTCCTTCACATAGTACTGACCGAGGGGAAGCCCTTCCAGCTTGGCGATGCCGTACTCATTCGTGGTGATGGTTGCCACCAGCTCATCGGCCTTGTAGTAATCCTCACTGACGCCGTCCGCCGCCTTGATGTCCTCAGCAGCGTAGACCTCGAAGGTCACATCCGTCAGGTTGCCGGTGACATAGTTGAAAATATGCTCCACAATGCCTTTCACCACATTGACCAGGGTCACACTGTCCAGGAACTCCCCCTTCTTGTTGATAATCAGCGAAGCAGTCGGCACGTCGTCCTGCATCTCCACCGGCTGAACCTCAGCGGTATCCTCTACGGTGAAGGTGATTTCCGTCGCTTTCAAATACCCATAGGGTGCGATCTCCTCGTGGAGCGTGTAAGTCTCGCCCACCACAAGGTACTGGATCACATGGGCTTCGCCCGCCACGGACACCCAACTGTCCACCACAGTGCCGTTGCTGTCCGTCACATAGAGAGAAGCGCCAGACAGCTCCACGCCGGTGATCAGGTCGGACTTGGTGATTTCAACAGTCGTCGGCTCGTTCTTCTTCACAGCGGTCAGCTTGACTACTTCCACGTCCTGCCCCCGATAAGAGGCGTCAAAGGTCAGCACTTCATCCGAGGAGGCAAAACCGGCAGGAGCCGAAATCTCTTTCACATAATACTGACCCAGCGGCAGGTCGAGGGTGCAAACCGCAAGGCCGTCCTCGCTGCTGGTCATCTCCTGGAGCAGCGTGTCCGCAGGGACGATGACTTCGCCGTTCGCGGTAATATTTTCAGCACTGTAAATGCCAAATACCGCACCAGAAACAACAGCTCCCGTCTGTGCGTCCTGCTTCTCTACCGCAAGGGAGACCTTCTGCCGTTCGTTGGAGAAGGTCAGCGTCTCAGCTACCACCGCCGTATCCTGTCCGGCATAGGTGAACTCCACTTCCTGAGAAACGGAGTTCAGCGTGTAGCCATAGGGTGCGGTCACTTCCTGCACCTCATAGGTGCCCAGGGGAAGGTCAGACGCAACGGCCTTGCCGTCCGCGTCGGTTGTCACCGTCGCCACCAGTGCGCCTTTGGCGTACACTAGGTTTCGGTTGCCGTTGGCGTCCGTCTGGAAGTCGGAAGTGTAAATGTCCTCTGCCGCATACACTTCAAAGGTCGCGCCCTCCAGGGTGGTCTCCTCATAGAGAAAGTCCCCATTGTAGTCCACCAGCGTTTCGCCGCTCTTAACGATGGTCAGCTCACCCTTTACCGGGTGATTCTCGCACACTACCTCGATAATCACGTCCCCGCTGACGGAATCCGTGAGATAGGCCGTGTTGGTGTCAACGCAGACCTCCACATAGCCGGTGTTACGGGTGTAGCCGTAGGGCGCAGTCACTTCCTCAATGCGGTAGGTGCCTGGCGTGAGTGCGTTAGGCAGGATGAGATAGCCCTGCTCATCGGTAAAGTAGGAGGTGTGGACGGTGGTGGTCGGGTAAGTCGTCACCTGTTCCACATAGCAATTATTCTCCAGGTCATACACCTTGAACTCGGTGTTGGCCTGCAAAACGGCCTGCTTCGTCTCATCGTCCTTCTTGATGATTTTCAGCTTGGCCTCAAACTCCTTGTCCAGCAGGATGCGCCAGACCTGCGGCTCATTCGGCTTGTGCTCGGTGATGGTCACGATGAAATCATCCACCGGCTCATAATTGTGGGGCGTGGTGGTCTCACGGACGAGATAAGTGCCATAGGGTAGAGCGATGGAGCAGGCGTAGCCTTTCTCATCGGTGAACATCTCGGTGCCGCCATCCGCCGTCACCACGACAGGCTCTGCGGAGGCAAAGTCATAGCTGCCGTCCGCGTTGACGCTCAGACTGCTCACCAGATAGACGGTGAAGCCCACGCTGGAGAGCAGGTCCGCGTCCGTCTTTCCGTTGTTCGCCGCCTTGATGACCTGGAAGGGCTGCTTAATCACGTCCTCCTGGGAAGTGCAGCTGCGCTCCACCGTTGCCACAAGGTCGCCCTCGTAATCACAGGTCAGGTCGTACTCGGCTTCATCCAGGTTGTACCCCTCCGAAGGTGTCAGTTCTTTGACGTAATACGCTCCAAGGTACAGGCCGCCGATCTCCGCTTCGCCGTTGGCGTCGGTGGTCAGTGTGGCGACCAGCTCTCCGGCCTGATAAATGGTGCCAGTGGTGCCGTCCGGGTGGACAATATCCTCACGGGCATACAGGCCGTAGACTGCACCTTCCAGAGTAGCGTCGCCCTGGGCCACATTTCCAGTCTCAGAGTCACGCTTATACAGCGTGATGTGGGCGTTCACTCGCTCATTCGTGAACGTGTGCGTAAAGGACACCGTCTTATCGCTGTCGGTGGTGTAGGAGAAGGTAAACGCATACACGTCATCGGTGTTTCGCTGGTAGCCAATGGGAGCCTGGACTTCTCTGACTTCATAGCTGTAACCAATCGGCAGGTCGGCAGTAAACGTGGCTGTGCCATCCGTACCGGTTGTGACTGTCTCAATCAGGGTTCCTTCCTCCACAATGACCTGACCCGCAGCATTTTTAATATCGCTGGCCGCATACAGACCAAACACAGCGTCAGAGAGAGAATTGCCCGTTTCCGAGTCCACCTTCTCTACAGAAACCACCGCCTTCTGCCGGTCATTGGTGAAGGTGGCAGAGGCGAACACGGTCTCCACGCTTTGCCCGCCATAGGTCAGCTTCACGGTCTTTTCGGTTCCACTGTTGTAGTAGTTCGCAGGAGCCTGGGTTTCCTTGATCACATACGTCCCCAGCACCAGCTTTGTCAGGGTGACAGAGCCATCTGAGCCGGTGGTCAGACCCGCTTTTACCAGGTCTCCCTTGCTATAAACCTTTGTGCCATAGGCATTGAAGATGTCCGCCCCGGCATAAACACTGAAAACAGCGTCTGACAGGCGGCTGGTCTCGTATTGGAACGTTACTCCTCCATCTGTGATAGAAGCGCCGGTCAGGGTCTGACCTTCCTTATAGATGGTAAGCTCCCCAAACTGTTCCTCGTCCGGGATGGTCACGGTGGTCGTCGTATTGTCCACCAGCGTCACGTTATACGCCGTCGTGTTGATGCGGTAGCCCGCAGGGGCAGTGATTTCCTTCAAGTACACGGTGTCCTGTGTCTTGATGATCTCCAGTTCGGAAACGCCTTTGCTGTCCGTTTCCGGCATGGTGTCAATGAGTTGAGTGCAGTCCGCGTCAGAATAGACCCCGAAGACCGCACCAGCCAGTCCATTTTTTGCATTGGCAGAATCCACCTTTACGACCTTAATGGAGGCCATTTGAATCCAGGTCACTTTGAAGGAGACATACTTCTCGCTGTCCACGCCCTCGCCAAACACAAAGGCCAGGTCCTGCGTAGAGCTGCCGGTGGTGATTTTATAGGCGGAATACTCCTTGGTGATGCTGCCCTTCATGGTGGTTGACCAGGAGGCGCTCACATCCGCCGCCTGGGTCAGTGGTGCGGACAGATAGAAGGTCGTCCCGCCGCTGATGGTGACGCTTGCCCCGGCAGCGCTGGTCTTGCCGGTGGTGGTGTTGTGCAGCTTCACGCCGTCAGGCAGGTCGAAAGTGACGGTCTGCAATTCGTCCGCCTCAAAGGTGACTTCCTCGGTGCGCTGCTCGGACCCGCTGAGATAGGCGGTCACCGTGTCATTGGAGAAGGACATATCCACATCCGGGATCTCTGGCTGGGAGAGACAGTAATTGTACAGCTCCATTGCCAGCGCCTTGCCGGTGGAGTTTGCCCCGGAGAAGGCGTCGCTGCTGCCGTTGGCATAGGCCGCCGCCAGATGGGTGATGATGAACCGCTTGCCAGTGGAGAAGCTGGGGTAATTCTCTGCAAAGAAGCCCTCATCCCCGGAGGCTTTGGTCCCGTAGTAACAGACCTTCGCCAGCGTCTTGCTGTCTTTCAGCTTTGTGATGGTATAGGTCCCGTCGTCCGGCGCATCCCTGGAGGGCTGCACACAGTAGGCCGTCGCCGTGATGCTCCCGTAGGAGATATAATAGGGGGCGGTCATATAGGAACCCAGACCATAGTCCGCGTAGTAGTACCAAGAACCTCTGGTGATTTTCACTTCCTCCTTGGAGGACGTGAGACTGCTGGCGGAGACGGTGACGGTCTCGCCAACCTCCAGAGCGGCCAGGTCGATCCCCGCCTCCTCCGCTTCTTCCAGTGCGGTGGCCAGGGTCATGCCGGTCTCCTCGTCTACTGTCTCCTGTTCCTCGCTCTGTTCGATTTCAGCCTCGAATTCCTCTGTCGTCAGCACCGTTCCGCCTTCCGTGGAGAGCGCATCCGAACCGGTTTCTGCTATCTCCGCAGAGCTGTCCGAATCTTCGGCATGGACGGCATCCGCAGAATCACCCGAATCCACGTCATCGACTGCATCCGCAGAATCAGGCGAATCAACGGCATTCACGGCATCCGCAGAATAAACCGAATCATCGGAATAGTCGGCAG
>JAJBTD010000222.1 GCA_020861055.1 Clostridiales bacterium
ATCTCTTTGTAAATCTGGGGGGACTGGCCCAGAAACGCCTTTCGGTTTAAGTATTCCAGGCGAAAGATATTGCTGCCCCCCTCTGCCCCGGCGTGGACAATCTTGGGGGTGTGGATCTCGGTAAAGCCCTCTCCGGAGAGATACTCCCGGAAGGCCCGGCCCAGGCCCTCCTGAATTTTGAACACGGAGCGCTTTCTCAGGTTGCGCAGCACCACCGGCCGCAAGGCCAGCTCGGTGTCCAGGTTCAAATCCAGCTTCCACTTGTTCACCGGCACGGGCATGGGCTCCGCCGGGGAGGAGAGCACCTGAATGTCCTCCACCTGAATTTCCATCCCTCCCGGCGCCCTCCGCTCCCGGCAGAGGGTCCCGGTGACGACGACGGCGGACTCCTCGCTCACATTCGACAGATCGGCCCCTGCGCCGCACACGCACTGGAGCACCCCGTCCCGCTTCCGCAGAGTCAGAAAGGTCAGCCCCTCTCCCATGGGCCGCTTGCTGTGTACTGCCCCGTGGACGGTGACGCTCTGTCCGTCGTATGCTCCCGTTTTCAGCTCGGACAGCTCCAGCCGTCCGGTTTCCAGCGTTCCGGTCACAAATTTCATTTCCAGCTCCTCCTCATACCAATTCCCCAATTCCTGATGCAGTATACTCGTCCGGAGCATAGAAAAACGTCCCGGACTGTCGTTCAGTCCGGGACGGAAAAACACTCTCTCCGTGGTACCACCCGAATTGCGCTGGCCCCGTTGTCAGCACCACTTTGAACTCCTTAACGCAGAGATACGGGAGACCCTCCTGGCCCTGTGAACCACTCGAATCCCCGGCTCCGGGGCGTTGCGCCGCTTCCCACTGTGGACAGGGCTTTCAGCCGGTGGCCCCGTTTCTCTGACACAGCTTGCGGAAGGACGATCCCCTTCTCAGCCTTTGTTGCGGTTATTATAGCGGCTCTATCGAATCTTGTCAAGGGGGAAATTTTGCCGGGTAAAGCGATAGAGCGGTAAAGTGAGACGCGCCCTACAGGTCGGCGATGGCCGCCTTCATCTCCCGGACGAACGCCGCCACATGGGGGACGGCCTCCCGGCCATATTGGGCGACGATGCGGACGATGGCGGAGCCGACGATGACCCCGTCGGCGGACTGGGCCATCTTGCGGGCGGTCTCCGGATTGGAGATGCCGAAGCCGATGCAGGCGGGGATGTCCTTCGCCTCTTTGACCAGCCGCACCATGGCGGCCACGTCGGTGGTGATCTGGCTGCGGACGCCGGTGACGCCCAGGGAGGAGACGCAGTAGACGAAGCCCTCCGCGTCGGCGGCGATGGTCTTGATGCGCTGGTGGCTGGTGGGGGCGATGAGGCTGACCAGCTCCAGGCCGTACTTCCGGCAGGCGGGAGCGAAGTCCCCCTTTTCCTCAAAGGGCACGTCGGGGAGAATCAGCCCCTGCATCCCGGCCTCGGCGGCCCGGGCACAGAACTTTTCCGTTCCATAGTGGTAGACCACGTTGGCGTAGGTCATGAACACCATGGGGACGGTGATGCCGTCCTCCTTCCGCAGGGTCTCCGCCAGGGCGAACACGTCGTCGGTGGTGCAGCCGTTGGAGAGGGCGCGGAGGTTGGCCCCCTGGATGACGGGGCCTTCGGCGGTGGGGTCGGAGAAGGGGATGCCCAGCTCGACCAAATC
Source organism: Clostridiales bacterium (assembly GCA_020861055.1). GTDB lineage: Bacteria > Bacillota > Clostridia > Oscillospirales > Oscillospiraceae > Onthomonas. The sequence goes on from JAJBTD010000222.1 coordinate 1,675, forward strand.
CGCGCCGCTTTCCACCATGGCGCAGACCAGTTTGCGGGTGGTCTCCAGGTCCGGGTCCCCGCAGGTGATGAAGGGGATAAAAGCCTTGCCGTTCTGGAAGGCGTCAGCAATTTTAATCATCGTACAGCTCCTCCCCCCGGTAGCGGGCCATGGCCGCGCAGTCCTTGTCACCACGACCGGAGAGGGTGATGACGATGATCTGGTCTTTGTCCATGGTCGGGGCAATTTTGATGGCGTGGGCCACGGCGTGGGCCGATTCGATGGCCGGGATGATGCCCTCGGTGCGGCTGAGATACTCAAAGGCGCAGACGGCCTCCTCATCGGTGACGGGGACGTACTCCGCCCGCCCGATGTCGTGGAGCCAGGCGTGCTCCGGCCCTACGCCGGGGTAGTCCAGCCCGGCGGAGATGGAGTACACCGGGGCGATCTGGCCGTACTCGTCCTGGCAGAAATAGCTCTTCATGCCGTGGAAGATACCCAGACTGCCGGTGTTGATGGTGGCGGCAGTCTCCCAGGTGTCGATGCCCCGGCCTGCGGCCTCGCAGCCGATGAGCTTCACGTCCTTGTCGTTGATGAAGTGGTAGAAGGAGCCGATGGCGTTGGAGCCGCCCCCCACGCAGGCCAGCACCACATCGGGCAGACGGCCCTCCGCCTCCAGGATCTGCTGCTTCATCTCCTGAGAGATGACGGCCTGGAAGTCCCGAACGATGGTGGGGAAGGGGTGAGGTCCCATGCAGGAGCCCATGAGGTAGTGGGTGTCGGCGATGCGGTTGGTCCACTCCCGCATACACTCGGAGACGGCGTCCTTCAGGGTGGCGGTGCCGGTCTCCACGCCGTGGACCCGGGCGCCCATCAGCCGCATCCGGAACACGTTCAGGGCCTGCCGCTCCATGTCCACCTTGCCCATGTACACGTCGCACTCCATGCCCAGATAGGCCGCCACGGTGGCGGTGGCGACGCCGTGCTGCCCCGCGCCGGTCTCGGCGATGAGGCGGGTCTTGCCCATCTTTTTCGCCAGCAGGGCCTGCCCCAGGGCGTTGTTGATCTTGTGGGCCCCGGTGTGGTTCAGGTCCTCCCGTTTCAGGTAAATTTTTGCCCCGCCCAGATCCTTCGTCATCCGCTCTGCATAGTAGAGGTTGGAGGGGCGATTGGCGTATTGGGTGAACAGCTGGTGCAGCTCCGCCTGGAACTGCGGGTCGTCTTGATAGTGGTTATAGGCCTCCTCCAGCTCGATGACAGCGTTCATCAGCGTCTCCGGGATGTACTGCCCGCCGTGGATGCCAAAACGTCCGTTGGACATGAGATACCTTCTTTCTGATTGGACGGTCGGTTTAATTGCCTCGTGCGGCTTGTACCGCCGCCAAAATCTTTTCCCGGTCCTTCCAGCCCTCCGTCTCCACGCCGGAGGACAGGTCCACCCCCCAGGGGGAGAGCTGCTCCAGGGCCTGGGGAATGTTCTCCGGGGTCAGTCCCCCCGCCAGCAGCCAGGGCCGGTCCAGAGGCCGGGAGAGCAGGCTCCAGTCGAAGCTTTGCCCGGTGCCGTAGCCGTTGTCCAGCAGGATGAGGTCGGCGGGGCTGTCCGCCGCCCGGCTCAGGTCGTCCTCCGAGCGCACCTTGAAGGCCTTCCACACCGGCTTGCCCGTCTCACGGGCCACCAGGCGCACCGTCTCCGGCGTCTCGTGGCCGTGGAGCTGGACGATGTCGATGGCCCCGCTGCGGACGGGAGCCAAAATCTCCTCCAACGGCTGGTCTACGAACACCCCCACGGTGGGGATGGCGGGGTCCAGCCTCCGGCGCAGCTCCAGCGCCTGCTCCGGGGTGATGTACCGGCGGCTGTGGGGCCAGAGGATAAAACCGGCGTAGTCCGGCACGGTCTCGTTTACATAATCTGCGTCGATCTCCCGCCTCAGACCGCAAATTTTGATTTTGCTCATTGGGCCACCTCCCGCAGTCGGGCCAGGAAGGCGGCACGGTCGTTGGAGCGCATCAGACTCTCTCCGATCAGCACCGCGTCCGCCCCGGCGGAGCGGAGACCGGCGGCGTCCTCCGGCGTCCACACCCCGGACTCGGCCACATACACCGCCTCCGGGGGGATACAGTCCCGGAGCCGGGCGGCGTTGGTCAAGTCCACGGAGAAGTCCTTCAAATTCCGGTTGTTCACCCCGATGAGGGTGGCCCCCGCCTGGACGGCGGAGCGAATTTCCCCCTCGTCGTGGGTCTCCACCAGAGCGGCCAGGCCCAGCTGATGGCAGATGTCCAGATACCGGGCCAGAGTGTGGGTATCCAAAAGGGCGCAGATGAGCAGCACACAGTTGGCTCCCAGCAGCTTTGCCTGATAAATCTGGTACTCGTCCACCACGAAGTCCTTGCGCAGCATGGGGAGATAGACCGCCTGCCGCACCTCCCGGAAGATCTGGTCAGACCCCAGGAACCACTTTGGCTCGGTGAGGCAGGAGATGCAGTCCGCTCCCGCCGCCTCGTAGTCTAAGGCGATCTCCAGATAGGGGAAGTCCGGGGAGATGAGCCCCTTGGAGGGGGAGGCCTTTTTCAGCTCACAGATGACGCTGAGCCCCGGCTTGCGCAGGGCGGCGTCAAAGGCGGCGCCGTCGGCAATGCCCCCCTGACAGCACAGCTCCTGGAGCACGTCCAGGGAGTTCTCCTCGCTGTCCCGCAGCACCCGCTCCCTCGCGTGGTCCGCCAGGGCGTCCAGGATATTGCTCATCGGTTGGACTCCCGGATGAGGGCCTGGAGCTTTTCATAGGCCGCTCCGGAGTCGATGAGCTGACCCGCCAGCTTCACGCCCTCGGCAATGGAGGGAGCCTTTTCTGCGACATACAGGGCGGAACCGGCGTTCAGCAGCACCACGTCCCGCTTGGGGCCGGTGAGCTTGCCGGTGAGGATGTCGGTGACGATTTTGGCGTTCTCCTCCGGCGTGCCGCCCTCGATGTCCTTTTTCGTGGCGCGGGTCAGGCCGAAGTCCTCCGGCTGGAGGATATAGCTGTAATACTCCCCGTCGTGGAATTCGCAGACGGAGGTGGGGGCGCTGATGGACAGCTCATCCAGCTTATCCTGGCCGTGGACCACCATGCCACGCTTCACGCCCAGACTGGTGAGCACCCGTGCCAGAGGCTCCACCAGATATTCGTCATAGACCCCCAGCAGCTCATAGTAGGGCTTGGCGGGGTTGGAGATGGGGCCGAGGATGTTGAACACAGTGCGGAAGCCCAGCTCCTTGCGGATGGCCCCCACATATTTCATGGCGGGGTGGAACCGCTGGGCGAACATGAAGCAGATGCCGATCTCCTGGAGCAGACGGGCGCAGGTCTCCGGCCCCTCCTGGATGTTGACCCCCAGGGCCTCCAGACAGTCGGCGGTGCCGCAGCTGGAGGAGGCGGCACGGTTGCCGTGCTTGGCCACCTTCACCCCGCCTGCCGCCATGACGAACATGGAGGTGGTGGAGATGTTGAAGCTGTGGGCGTTGTCGCCGCCGGTGCCCACGATCTCCATGGTGTGCAGCCCGCCGCTGTCCACCGGCACGGCCAGCTCGCTCATGGCGGCGGCGCAGCCGGAGATCTCGTCGGCGGTCTCCGCCTTGGCGCTCTTGGTGGAGAGGGCCGCCAGGAAGGCGGAGGTCTGGGTGGGAGTGGTCTCCCCCCGCATGATCTCGCCCATCACCTGATACGCCTCGTCATAGGTCAGGTCTTCCTTGTTCACGATTTTCACAATAGCCTCTTTGATCATTTTACTTACCTCCGTTTGCGATTTGAATGAAGTTTTGCAGTATCGTTTTCCCACAGGGGGTCAGAATGGACTCCGGGTGGAATTGCAGGCCAAAGACCGGATACTCGTTGTGCTGCACCGCCATAACCTCCCCGTCCTCTGTCCGGGCGGTGACCCGGAGACAGGAGGGCAGGCTGTCCTCCACGGCGGAGAGGGAGTGGTATCGGGCCACCGGCTCCGTCTCCCGGCAGAGACGGAATAGGGGAGAGGCGGGGTCGAGGGCGGCCAGGGACTGCTTCCCGTGCATCAGCGCCTTTGCGTAGCTCACCGTGCCTCCGTAGGCGGTACAGATGGCCTGGTGTCCCAGACAGACCCCCAGAATGGGGACGGTCCCCCCCAGCTCCCTTACCACCTCCATGCAGATACCGGCGTTCTCCGGCCTGCCCGGGCCGGGGGAGAGGATGATGGCGCTGGGCTGGAGGGCAGCGGCCTGGGCCGTCGTCACTTCGTCGTTGCGCACTACCCGTATATCCGGGTCGATAGAGCCAACCAGCTGATAAAGATTGTAGGAAAAGCTATCATAGTTGTCGATCAGCAGGATCATTGGTCGATCCCTCCCTCCGAGGCGCGGATGGCGTTCATCACGGCGGCGGCCTTGTTGATGCACTCCTGGTACTCCTTCTCCGGGACGGAGTCGGCCACAATGCCCGCTCCGGAGCGGACGTAGACGGTGCCGTTCTTCTGGAAGGCCAGCCGGATGGCGATGCAGGTGTCCAGATTGCCGGTGAAGTCAATGTAGCCGATGGCCCCGCCGTAGATGCCCCGCTTGTTGCCCTCCAGCTCGTGGATGATCTCGCAGGCTCGGAGCTTGGGGGCCCCGGAGAGGGTGCCGGCGGGGAGAACGCAGCCCACGGCGTCCACCGCGTCCCGGTCGTCCCGAATCTCCCCCCGGACGGTGGAGCCGATGTGCATGACGTGGGAGTACCGCTCCACGGAGAGATACTTCTCCACCTCCACCGTGCCGAATTTGGACAGGCGGCCGATGTCGTTCCGGCCCAGGTCCACCAGCATATTGTGCTCCGACAGCTCCTTGGGGTCGGACAGCAGCTCCCGCTCCAGGGCCTGATCCTCGGCCTCCGTCTTGCCCCGGGGCCGGGTGCCCGCCAGGGGGAAGGTGTGCAGCACCCCGTCCTGGAGCTTCACCAGCGTCTCCGGGGAGGCCCCCACGATCTCCACGTCGTCGCTGGAGATGTAGAACATATAGGGAGAGGGGTTGCTGGCGCGCAGTAGACGGTAGGCGTCCAGCAGACTGCCCTCCACCTGGGCCTGGAGCCGGTTGGAGAGCACCACCTGGAAGATGTCCCCCTCGTAGATGTAGTGCCGGGCGACCTCCACCATCTGGCAGTAGCGCTCTTTGTCGAACAGGGCGGTGAAATCGCTTTTCAGCCGGAGGGGCCGGTTGGGGGCGGGGGTCCCGTGGAGGAGCAGCTCTACCATGGCGTCCAGCTCCAGACAGGCGCTGCGGTAGTTTTCCTCCAGGCGTCCGTCCTGGCGTTGCAGATGACCGTCACCGTCTGCTTCAGATTGTCGAAGGCGATGAGCTTGTCAAACAGCATCAGGTCCACGTCCTTGAAGGACTCCTGATCGTTGGCCTCCAGGTTCAGGGTGGGCT
>JAJBTD010000147.1 GCA_020861055.1 Clostridiales bacterium
CACCCACAAGGAGATCTTTCTCCGTGAGATCCTGTCCAATGCCAGCGACGCCGTGGACAAGCTGGCCTACCGCTCCCTGACCGACGATCAGGTGGGTCTGGACCGCTCCGACTTCAAAATCCACATCACGGTGGACAAGGACAACCGGACGCTCACTGTCTCGGACAACGGCATCGGCATGACCGAGGAGGAGCTGGAGAACAACCTGGGCGTCATCGCCAAGAGCGGCTCCCTCCAGTTCAAGCAGGACATGGCCGCCAAGGAGGGCGTGGAGGCCAGCGACGTGGACATCATCGGTCAGTTCGGCGTAGGCTTCTACTCCGCCTTTATGGTTTCCAGTGACGTAAAGGTGCTCACCCGGCCCTACGGCTCGGAGAGCGCCTGGCTGTGGGAGTCTGACGGCACCGACGGCTACACCATCACTCCGGCGGAGAAGGAGGGCGTGGGCACCGACGTCATCATGACCTTGAAGGAGGACACAGAGGACGAGAAGTACAGCGACTATCTGGACGAGTACACCATCTCCAGCCTGGTCAAGAAGTATTCCGACTATATCCACTATCCCATCACCATGCTCAAGACGAAATCCCGCCAGAAGCCCAAGCCGGAGGACGCCGGAGACGACTACAAGCCGGAATGGGAGGATTATCAGGAGCTGGAGACCCTCAACTCCATGGTCCCCCTGTGGCAAAAGAAGAAGGAGGACGTGACCGAGGACGAGTTCAACGCCTTCTATACCGACAAGTTCAACGACTGGGAGAAGCCTCTGACCACCATCCGGGTGAGCGCAGAGGGCAACGTGAGCTATGAGGCGCTGCTGTTCATCCCCAGCAAGACCCCCTATGACTTCTACACCCGTGACTACAAGAAGGGCCTCCAGCTCTACTCCTCCGGGGTGCTGATTATGGAGAACTGCGCCGACCTGCTGCCGGAGCACTTCCGCTTCGTCAAGGGCGTGGTGGACACCCCGGACGTGAGCCTGAACATCTCCCGTGAGATGCTCCAGCACACCCGCCAGCTCAAGGTCATCGCCAAGAACCTGGAGAAGAAGATCAAGGCGGAGCTGCTCAAGCTCCAGAAGGAGGACCGGGAGAAGTATGAGCAGTTCTGGAAGAGCTTTGGCCTGAACGTGAAGTACGGCGCCGTGGCGGACTATGGCATGAGCAAGGACAAGGTCATGGAGCTGCTGATGTTCGTCTCCTCCCAGGCGGAAAAGGGCGCCACCTTCCAGGAGTACCGGGACCGGATGCCGGAGAGCCAGGAGTATATCTACTATGCCACCGGCGAGGACGCCGGACAGCTGTCCAAGCTGCCCCAGGCGGAGCGTATTCTTGACAAGGGCTATGAGATCCTCTATCTGACCGACGAGGTGGACGAGTTCGTCATGCAGACCGTGGGCGAGTTCGATGGCAAGAAGCTCAAGAGCATCGACGACGAGGACGCCCTCCCGGAGACGGACGAGGAGAAGAAGGCCGCCGAGGAGAAGGCGGAGAGCGGCAAGCCGGTGCTGGACTTCCTGAAGGAGACCCTGGGCGACCGCATCAAGGAGGCTCGCATCTCCAAGATTCTGAAGAGCCACGCCGTCTGCATGACCACCGACGGCCCTGTGACCCTGGAGATGGAGAAGTACCTGAAAAAGCAGGGTGCCGACATGGAGGGCATGAAGGCCGAGCGGGTGCTGGAGCTCAACGCCGACTCCGACGCCTACGCCGCCCTGAAAAACGCTGTGGAGAACGACCAGGAGAAGGCAAAGCTCTACGCCGAGGTGCTGTACAACCAGGCGCTGCTCATCGCCGGCCTGCCCATCGAGGACCCGGCGGCCTATACCGACCTGATCTGCGGACTGCTGAAATAAGCCAGACAAAAACGACTCCCCTGACCTGGGAAAAGCTCCGGGTCAGGGGAGTTTTTGTGTTCATGAAGGGAAATCACCCGCACAGCTGAGTCAATACCGTGGCGGCGATGCTTCCCGCTGTGGAGCTGCCCCAGCCGCCGTTTTCCACCAGGACGACAAAGGCATAGGGGTAGTCCTCATCGTCGATAAAGCCCACGAACCAGGCGTGGGGGGCGTCGGAGGAGCTGACCTCGGCGGTGCCGGACTTGGCACAGACCGCCAGGTCGCCGAACTGGTCCTGTCCGTAATGGCTGGTGACGTTGTTGCGCATGAGGGATTTCAGCTCCTCGCAGGTTTCCGCCTCCCAGCCGACAGAGGTGGTGGAGGTGGTGAGGATGGCGGCGGGGAGACCGAAGCTGCCAGTGACCGATTTCAGCAGGGTGGGGACGGCCGCTTCCCCGTCTCCGGCGATACAGCCCATGAGCACCAGCATGGAGCAGGGGTTTACCAGGTCGGTGTACTGCCCCACCCCGGACCAGGCCAGGTCGGAGGACGAGCCAGGGATAGTGTAGCTCCCCTTGGCGGAGGACAGGCCGTTCACCGTCACGCTGTCCAGCAGTCCCGCCTGACTGGCGTAGGTCTGGAGGGTGTCGCCTCCCAGCTCCAGGGCGAGGGTGGCGTAGGCGCAGTTGCACGAGTTGGCCAGGGCTTCGGCCAGGGTTTGGGTCCCGTGGACGGAGGGACAGGTGACGGTGTCCCCCCCTACCTCCAGAGAGCCGGTGCAGGTGAAGGTGAAGTCGTCCAGGTCGTCGATCTGCTCGATGGCGGCGGCGGTGGTGACGATCTTGAAGATGGAGCCGGGGGTGAAGGAGGAGGAGAGGAACCGGTTCAGGTAGACGCTGTCATACCGGCTGTCCCCCTCGTTGACCGCCGCCAGCACCTCCTCGGAATCGTAGGGGTCGAAGGTGGGGGAGGAGACCATGCAGACGATCTCCCCCGTCTCATAGTTGTAGACCGCCACCGTGCCGTTCCGCCCGTCCAGGGCTTTCCAGGCGGTGACGTTCAGCTCTGCATCGATGGTCAGGGAAACCTGATTACCGCCGCTGCCCACCCCGGTAATGGGGTTGTAGGAGGCCATGTACTCGTCAAAGAGCGCCTTGGCCCCGGTGGCGATGTTGCCGTACTGGTCGCCCACGGCGTGGAGGGTGGCGATGCGGACGGCGGATTCGTCGGCGTAGTCCCCCGTCTCCCCGTCGTAGAGCAGCACGCCGTTCCGGTCAGTGATGGTGCCGGTGGCGATCCGCCCGCTGGTATACAGGTGGGAGTTGGCGGAGAAGGCGACCCAGTCCCGGCCCTCCACAAAGTACATCCCGGTGAGGATGACCGAGCCCGCGATGAGCAGGAGAATAAAGAGCAGCACAAACCAGGTGCGGCCCTGTAGCTTTTTCATGGGGCATCCTCCTCTCCGGACTCCGGCAGCGTCCAATCCTCCGGCTCATCCCGGTGGATGGAGAGGCGGGCGGAAAAGCTCCCCTCATCCCAGTGCGGCGGGTCTGTGACGGGGAGGCGCTGGGTCGTATCGCTGTCGGAGACTGCGGCCCCGGCGGAAGCGGGGCCGGGCGCTGAATGGAATTGGGGGGCAGGCTCCGGTTCCGAAGCCTGTCCCTTTTTCAGTCGTTTGGGCAGTCGGATGGCGATGCCCGCGTTCTGCCGGGTGTCCGACGCCTTGATATAGGCCAGCAGACACCAGCAGGACATCATGCTGGAGCCGCCCACCGACACGAAGGGGAAGGTCACGCCGGTGAGGGGCAGCAGGTCGGTGGAGCCGAAGACGTTGAGCATGGTCTGGACAACAAAGATGGTGGCGGTGGCACAGGCCGCGATGACGTAGAAGGAGGAACGTCCGGCGGCGGCGGACTTGACCGCGAACAGGGCCAGCAGGACGATGGCTGCCACCGCCAGCAGGGCGATGATCAGCCCCAGCTCCTCCGCCAGAACGCCAAAGACCAGGTCGGTGTTGGCCGCCCCAATGTTCTTCAGCCAGCCCTCCCCCAGCCCCTGTCCGAACAGGCCGCCGCTGGCCAGAGCGGAGAGAGTCCGGGTCTGCTGGTAGCCCGTGCCGGAGGGGTCCTCCCAGACATGGCGGTAGGCGGCGAACCGGTTGGCGATATAAGGCTTATAGCTCAAAATGAGCACGCAGGCAAAGACGGCGGCGGCGGTGATAAAGGCCACCGAGGGCAAGTCGCCGGTGCGGAGAAAGGCGATGGCCAGGAAAGCCACAAAGAAAATCAGGGCGGTGCCGAAATCGCTCATCAGGGCCAGACAGCCCACACAGTAGGCGGAAAAGAACAGGGTAAAGACCAGGTTCCGCCGGGTGAACATCCGGTCCAGGGTGGTGGCCCCCACCAGGATAAAGACCACCTTCACCAGCTCGGAGGGCTGGAAGGAGATGGGGCCGATGGAGATCCAGTTGGTGGCCCCGAACAGCGTCTCTCCCAGCAGCAGGTTGAAGGCCAGCAGCGCCACCGCAAAGATGGCGGCGGGCCAGCGGAGCTTTTTGGCAAGCTCCACATCCCGGAGGACGATGGAGAGGGCGAAGAAGAGGACGATGCCGATGACCACGGCGGCGAGCTGCTTGTAGAGGCTGGAGGGGGCGGAGTCGGCGGTGACAGTGAGACAGAGGGTGGTCAGAAAAAAGGCCAGCGTCTCGATCTCAAAGCCGGTCCGCCGGAGAACGCGATAGATGAAGTAGACCGCCCACATGAGTAGACACAGCACCCCGAAGGAGAGGAGCACCGGCTGGAGGTATTCCTCCTCCACCGTCGCCTCCAGCTGGAAGCACAGCGCTGCCTGAAAGATGGTGAGCAAAATCAGGGTGACGCCGGGGGAGTAGGCCTTGCCCGGACGGGTGCGGCGCTGGGCCTGGGCCGCCTCCTCGGCGGCGGAGATGGGGTAGAAGGCCAGCTGCGTACTGCCCAGGCCGATCACATCTCCCGCCTGGATGGGGACGTCGGACTCCAGCAGGGCGCCGTTGAGATAGACCCCGTTTTTGCTCTTGAGCGGGAACAGACGCCATTGTCCCTGGGCGTCCCTGGTCAGGGCGGCATGGTTCCGGGAAACGGCGGGGTCGGAGAGGGTCACGTCGCACGAACGGGCGCGTCCGATGAGAATTTCCCAGTGACAGAGGGGATAGGAGTTCCCCGCCGGGTCGGTGAGCCGTCCCCAGCGCTCCTGCTCCAGCTTGCCCTGGAGCAGACTGCGGGCGCACCGGACCACCACAAGAAGGGCCAGCAGAGGCAGCAAAAACTGCAATATCACATCCAGCACGTCGGAGAGGGACTCCATCAGGGCGGCGTCCTGGGACAGACCGGAAAACCAATCCTGAATACTGCCCCAGAGAGAGGACAGAGTATCTTGTACGGCGGACAGATCCATGGAATACCTCCCTTCGTCCGTGATCAATGATAGGAAGAAAAACGCTCCCCCGCCAGGGCCGGAGGAGCGGACAGGCGCAAATCGAGGGCGGCGATTACTCCTCGTCGTCCATGAATTTTCGGTAGGCGGGCATGACCTTTTTGGTGGGGCCGATCATGCGGATGTCCCCATCGTGGAGCCAGATCACCGAGGTACACAGCTTCTGGATCGTCTTGGCGTCGTGGGAGACGATGACCACCGTCCGGCTCTTTCCCGAAATCAGCTCCAGCATCTTATTCAGGCTCTTTTTCCGGAACTTGGCGTCGCCCACCGAGAGGACCTCGTCCACCAGGATAATATCCGTCTTTAAGATAGCGGTGATGGAGAAGGACAGCTTGGAGACCATGCCGCTGGAATAGGTCTTGACCGGCTTTTCAATGAAGTCCCCCAGCTCGGAGAACTCGATGATCTCGTCGATCTGGGCATCGATCTGCTCCTTTGTAAAGCCCAGGAGCATGGCGGAGAGATAGATATTGTCCCGCCCGGAGAGCTGCTTGAGAAAGCCCACCCCCAGGGCCAGCAGAGAGACGGTGGAGCCGTGCAGATCGACCTTTCCCTCGTCCGGCTCGAAAATACCGGCCAGCACCCGGAGCAGAGTGGACTTGCCGCTGCCGTTTTTCCCCACCAGACCCACGATCTCGCCCTGGTGAATTTCAAAGGAGACGCCGTGGAGCGCTTCAAAGTGCTCCACCCGTCCCTTACGGGAAAAGGAGGCGAGAACGTTGGCGGAGATACCTGAGGCCTCGTCGTCGGAGACGACAGGCTTGGCGGCGGGGGCCGGTTTTTTACTGTTCCGCATGGAGACGGGAACAATGCTCCGGTAGCTCAGATGGATATTTTCAGCGGTGATGGACACCGGGGACAGCTCGACGGCTTGCTCGCTCATAGAGAATACCTTCCTGCGTTGGCGGACAGCGCAGCCCGCCTGTATTTACCGGTACTATACCATGACTTGCCTCAAAATGCAAGAGACGGGGAAAAGCGGGGGCGGAAATGGTCGAAAACCCACAGACTTCCGCTTGTCAAGGGAAAAGGGGTATGCTACAATAGGCAGGAAAACGAATGGAAAAGGAGCGTGCGCCTGGCGGCGGACGGCGGAAGAGCCGGAAAGGGAGCTGCATTTGGCGCAGGAAGTCGGAAAGGAACGAAATCCATGGAAATCAATGGCGTTGAGTGCAGCGAGGACGTGCGCTATGACCAGCTGGGACTGTCCCCGGCGATTATGCAGGCGCTGGACAAAAAGGGGTTTGTCCAGGCGACCCCCATTCAGGGCGGAGCCATTCCGCCGCTGATGGAGTGGAAGGACGTGGTGGCGAAGGCCCCCACCGGCACAGGCAAGACATTTGCCTTCGGCATCCCCATTCTGGAGCATATTGACCGCGCCTCTGAGAGCGTACAGGCGCTGATCCTGGCTCCCACACGGGAGCTGGCGATCCAGATCCGGGACGAGCTGAAGGATCTGTGCGCCTTTCAGGAGGGGGTGCGGGTGGTCTGTCTCTACGGCGGCCAGCCCATCGACAAGCAGATCAAGCTGCTGACAAACGCCCCCCAGATCGTCGTCGCGCAGACCGGACGGCTGATGGCCCTCCAGATGCGCCGCCCCCTGCGGCTGGTGTCGG
>JAJBTD010000052.1 GCA_020861055.1 Clostridiales bacterium
GGATAATAGAATTGTTATAATGGTATCTTTTCAAAAAGGAGGGCGGCGTCTATGTCCAAGCTGGCGGGCCTGGTGGTGACGGCGGGGCTGTCCTCCCGGATGGGAGCGTTCAAACCGCTGCTCCCTCTGGGGGAGCGCGCCGTCATTGAGGTCACGGTAGACAGCCTGCTTAGCGGCGGCGCGGAAATGGTGGCTGTGGTCACCGGTTACCGGGGAGACGAGGTGGAAGCGGTCCTCTCCCGCCGGTTTGGCAGAAAGGTGAGCTTTGTCCGCAACAGGGACTATGCCTCCACCGATATGCTCCGGTCTGTCCAGTTGGGCTGCGGGGCGCTGCCTCGCTGCGACGCCTTTTTTCTTCTGCCGGGGGATATGCCCGCAGTGGGAGAAGGCACGTTCCGACTGCTGGTGGAGACGTGGGAGAAGACGCCGGAGAGGGTCGTCTTTCCCACCCTGAACGGCCGACGAAAGCATCCGCCCCTCATCCCGGCGGCGCTGGTTCCGGAGATCCTGTCCTTTCGTGGTGAGGGCGGTCTCCGGGCGCTTTGGGGAGAGATGGATAGGCGGCTGCGCACCGTCCCGGCGGAGGACGTGGGAACGGGGCTTGACCTGGACACTCCGGAGGACTATCAGATCTGCCTGGCGCTGATGGCAGAGAGATGCCGGACAACAACATCTGACACCGATTTGAAATGACAAGACTGGAGGGAACCCCGATGAAGGAAATCAGCTGCCCGGTGGTCAAGAAGGATCACTGGGATAAGGTAACCGGTCGCTCCCGCTATGTGGGGGACTACGACGGTGAGGGTATCCTCACCGGAAAGCTGCTCCATGCGAAGGTGGCCCACGCCAAAATCGTGGAGGTCATTCTGCCGGAGCTGCCCCAGGGCTATCTGTATGTGGACCGGAATGACGTGCCGGGGGACAACAACGTCAACATCGTCAAGGACGACACCCCGGTTTACGCCAGGGGGACGGTGGAGTACATCGGCGAGCCTATAGGCATGGTAGTCGGCCCCGACCCCAGAGAGGTGGAGCGGCTGCTCTCGGAAATTCAGGTGACCTATGAGGAGCTGGAGCCGGTGCTGGACCTGCGCAAGGCCAGCGAGGTCTTTTTCCACTACGAATATGGCAAGGAGGACATAGAGAGTGCCTTTGCCCAGGCCGACAAAATTTATGAGGAAGCGTTCGAGACGGGCTATCAGGAGCAGGCTTATCTGGAGACACAGGGGATGATGGCTGTGCCGGAGGCGGACGGGCGGATGTTCGTCCACGGCTCCATGCAGTGCATCTACTACGTCAAGGGAGCCGTCATGCGCGCTCTGGGCTGCGGGCCGGACGGGGTCCATATTTTGCAGGACCCCACCGGCGGCGGCTTCGGTGGTAAGGAGGCGTTCCCCTCCATCCTGGCCTGTCAGGTGGCGGTGGCCGCTCACAAGGCCCAGGCCCCTGTCCGCTGTGTCTTTGACCGGCGGGAGGACTTGGAATACACCTCCAAGCGCCATCCCTCTCTGTGTACCTATAAGGTGGCGGTCAAAAATGGCAGGGTCACCGCAATGGACATCAACGTGAAGTTCAACGGCGGGGCGTATACCACCCTGTCCGCCGTGGTGCTCCAGCGGGGACTGATCTGCGCCGACGGGGTGTACAACATTGAAAATCTCCACGTCGTCGGCGAGGCCCTCAAGACCAATACCACCCCCACCGGGGCCTATCGGGGCTTCGGCGCGCCCCAGACCTTCTTTGCTGTGGAGCTGATGATGGACCACATCGCCCGTGACCTGGGGGTGGACTCTCTGGAGTTCAAGGAGGCCCATATGGTGAAACAGGGGGACGCCACCTCCACCTCCGGAATGTACCATTTCCCGGTGCCCCTCCCCGCCATGATCGACGAGGTGGACCAGGCCTGCGACTTCCGGCGGAAGCACCGGGAGTATGCAAAGCCTCAGACCGGGCGCTATCGCCGGGGTATCGGCATGGCAGTCTATTTCCATGGGGCCGGCTTCACCGGGGCCGGAGAGCGGGACACCATCAAGGCGGTCTGCAAGCTCCACAAGTACCCGGACGGTACGGTGGAGATTTTGGCCTCCAACGGCGAGATCGGCCAGGGCGTGCGGACCACCTTCCCCAAGATCGTGGCCAGGGAGCTGAATCTGCCACTGGAGAAGGTCTATTATGACCAGCCGGACACCGCACGGGTGCCGGACTCCGGGCCGACGGTGGCCTCCCGCTCCCTGATGATCGTGGGCGAGCTGCTCCGCCGGGCGGCCATCCAGCTCCGGGACAAATGGGTGGACGGCGAAGACCAGATGGTAGAGGAGCACTACAAGGAGCCCAACTTCATGATCCCCTTCTCCCTGGAGGACTTCCACGGAGACGCCTATCCCACCTATGCCTGGGGCGTCCACGCCATCGAGGTGGAGGTAGATACCTGCACTGGCAGAAGCCAGGTGCTGGGGGCCACCGGCTCCTTCGATGTGGGCACGCCCATCGACTACAACGTGGTCATGGGCCAGATGGAGGGCGGCTTCCTCCAGGGCATCGGCTACGCCTCCATGGAGCACATGAACTACGACAACAAGGGCCGTATTCGGAACAACTCCTTCTCCGACTATCTCATCCCCACCACAAGAGATGTGCCCAACCTGAACTGTATCCTCCACGTGGAGGAGTACCCGGACGGCCCCTACGGGGCCAAGGGCGCCGGGGAACTGCCCCTGGTGGGCGGCCCCGCAGCCTATGTGGAGGCATTGGAGCAGGCGCTGGGCGGCGTGGAGCTGCACCACGCCCCCTTCACCATCGAGGACACCATGAATGTGATTATGAAGGAGGGCCTGTGAGATGAACGGTATTTGCTTTACGTTAAACGGCGCTCCTGTGACCTATGAGGGCAGCGGAGCGGACCGTCTGCTGGAGGTGCTGCGGGATACCTACCGCACCACCAGCGTCAAGTGCGGCTGCAAGGAAGGGGAGTGCGGGGCCTGCTCCGTGCTCCTGGACGGGGTGCTGGTGAACTCCTGCTGTGTTGCCATGGGAGCCGTAGAGGGCCGGAGCGTGGTCACGCTGGAGGGCTACCGGGAGACGGAGCGGTTCGCCGTGCTCAGCCGGGCCTACGGAGAGCTGTCCGCCGTCCAGTGCGGCTTCTGCACTCCCGGCATGATACTGGCCAGCGAGGCGCTCCTCTCTCAGAATCCCCATCCCAGCGAGGAGGAGATCCGGGAGGGGCTCTCCGGCAACCTGTGCCGCTGCACCGGATATAACGCCATCATCAAGGCCGTCTCGCTGGCCGCAGAGGAGGGGAATGGACTATGGTAAACGGATATACGGCCCACTCTCTGGCGGAGGCGCTGGAGATCAGGGCGGCCCATTCGGTGATCCCCTACGCCGGAGGCACCGACCTGATGGTGGAAAATCGCCCGAATCCCACCTACCTGTTTCTGGCCCGTGTGCCGGAGCTGCGCGGCATCAGCAAGGATGAGACTTACATCCGCATCGGCGCAGCAGTCACCTATACTCAGGCGTTGGAGTCCCCTCTGGTGCCGCCTCTGATGAAGGCGGCGGTGGCCCAGATCGCCGCCCCCGCTATCCGCAATGCGGGCACCTTCGGGGGCAACCTGGGCAACGGCTCCGCCAAGGCGGACTCGGTGCTCATCGAGTTCGTCACCGACGCAAAGCTGCGCATCGCCTCTGCCCGGGGGGAGCGGTTGGTCAACGTGGCCGACTTCTATCAGGGCCGGAAGCAGCTGGATTTGGCGTCTGATGAACTGATCGCAGAAATTTTGCTCCCGAAGCCTACCCCCGGAGAGCGCTGGCACTATGAGAAGGTGGGGGGCCGGAACGCCCTGGCCATCTCCCGGGTGTCCTTCGCCGGGGTGTACGAGAAGCAGGACGGCCGCATTGTCCGCCTGGCGGCGGGCTTTGGAGCGGTGGCTGCCACCATTCTCCGGTATCCCGACCTGGAGGCCATGCTGGTGGGAAAAACCGTGGAGGAGGCAAAGAGCCTGAAACCGGATTTCCTGGCCGCCTATGAGGGGCGGATGCAGCTGACACGGGGCCGGGTCTCCGCCGAGTACCGCAAGGCGGTCTGCCTCCGGCTGCTGGGGGCCTTTTTGGAGGAGATGGGGATTTGATGTCCCTCCTCCCGTGAGCGCGCAAACAGAAGGGCAGGTGCGCCATGTTTAGAGTGAACGTCAACGGCAGGGATTATCAGTCTCCTGTGGATAAGAAGCTATTGCGGTTTCTCCGGGATGATCTCCATCTCACCGCCGCCAAGGACGGGTGCAGCGAGGGCGTTTGCGGCACCTGCACCGTACTGGTGGACGGGGTCAAGACCAAGGCCTGCGTTCCCCTCCTGAGCCGACTGGCGGGGAAAAAGGTGCTGACGGTGGAGGGCATCGACCCGGAGGAGATGAAGGTCTATGAGTACTGCTTCGCTGAGGCCGGGGCGGTGCAGTGCGGCTTCTGCATTCCGGGCATGGTCATCTCCGCCAAGAGCCTGCTGGACGGGAATCTGAACCCCACCCGGACGGACGTGAAAAAAGCTATCCGTGGCAATCTGTGCCGCTGTACTGGCTACCAGAAGATCGAGGATGCCATCCTCATGGCGGCGGAGTTCTTCCGGGAGAAAAAACCTATCCCGCCTGCCCCCAAGACCCTCCACATGAACGAGCGGGCCAGACGCATCGACGCAAAAGAAAAGGTGAACGGCACCGGCATCTACACCGACGACATCGAGCTGGAGGGGATGCTCTACGCCAAGGGGGTCTACTCCAAATATCCCCGTGCCAGGATCGACCGAATCGACATCAGCAAGGCTCAGGCCCACCCGGACTGTGTGAAGGTGCTGACCAAGGAGGACGTACCTCACAACATCATCGGCCACATCAAACAGGATTGGGACGTGATGATGGGGGTGGGGGACATCACCAAATATGTGGGCAACGTCATCGCCGTGGTGGCCACCGACAAAAAGGAGAAGCTGGAGGAGATCGCCGCTCTGGTGGAGGTGGATTACACCGAGCTGGAGCCGGTGACCAATCCCTTCGACGCCCTACGGGGAGACGCACCTCTGATTCACCCGGACGGCAACGTGATGGGCAAGGCCCACCTGTCCCGCGGGGACGCCGACGCCGCCATCCGCAAGTCCAAATATGTGGTCACCCGAAAGTATAAGACCTCCTGGCAGGAGCACGGCTTTATGGAGCCGGAGTGCTGCGTGGCTATGCCGGAGGGGGAGGACGGACTGCTCCTCTATACCACCAGCCAGTCCATCTACGACGTGCAGCGGGAGTGCTCCACCATGCTCCAGCTGCCCCCGGAGAAGGTACACGTCCGGGCGGCGCTGGTGGGGGGCGGCTTTGGTGGCAAGGAGGATATGACCGTCCAGCCCTATGCAGCCCTGATGGCCTGGGTGACGAAGCGGCCGGTGAAGGTGAAGTACAGCCGTCAGGAGTCCCTGGACTACCATGTCAAGCGTCATCCCATGGAGATGGAGTTCACCACCGCCTGCGACGAAAACGGCCGGCTTACCGCCATGAAGGGCATCATCATCGCCGACACCGGGGCCTATGCCTCTCTGGGCGGGCCGGTGCTCCAGCGGGCCTGCACCCATGCGGCGGGGCCGTATAACTATCAGAATCTGGACATCCTGGGGATGTCGGTCTATACCAACAACGTGGTCTCCGGGGCCTTCCGGGGCTTCGGCGTCAGCCAGAGCTGCTTTGCCACCGAGATGAACATCAATCTCCTGGCGGAGATGTCCGGCATCGACCCCTGGGAGTTCCGCCGCCGGAACGCCATCCAGCCGGGAGACCGGCTCCCCAACGGCCAGGTAGCCGAGCCGGACACCAATATGGTGGCCTGTCTGGAGGCGGTGAAGGATATTTACTACTCCAACCCCTATGCGGGAATCGCCATCGGCTTTAAGAACTCCGGCACCGGCATGGGGAAGAAGGACATCGGCCGGGTGCTCCTGTCGGTGGAGGAGGGGAAGATACACATCCGCACCTCCGCCTCCTGCATGGGCCAGGGCATCGGGCAGATGACGTTGACGGAGATCTGCCACGTCACCGACCTGAACCCCGCCCTGTTCGTCTTTGAGACGGCGGATACCGTCCGCACCCCGGACTCCGGCACCTCCACTGCCTCCCGGCAGACGGTGGTCACCGGCGAGGCCGCCCGGCGGGCGGGGGAGCAGCTGAAAACTGCTCTGGAGCAGTACGGCTCCCTGGAGGCCCTGGAGGGGAAGGAGTTTTTGGGGGAGTACTCTGCCAAGACCGACCCTCTGGGGGCTATCAAAGACAACCCGGTGAGCCACGTCTCCTACTCCTACGGCGCACAGGTCATTATCCTCAACGAGCAGGGGAGAATCACCAGGGCGGTCTCCGCCTTTGACGTGGGTACTCCCGTGAATATCCAGTCGGTGGAGGGCCAGATTGAGGGCGGCATGGTCATGGGCATCGGCTATGGCGTCACCGAGAAATTCGAGTGCATCGACGGCTACCCAAAAAGCAAGCTGGGTACCATTGGTATTATGCGGGCCACCGACGCCCCGGAACTGGAGGTCATTCTCTGCCAGCCTAAGGAGGAGGATAAGCTGCCCTACTCCCTGGGGGCCAAGGGCTGCGGGGAGCTGTGCATGATCCCCACCGCCCCCGCCTGCGCCCACGCCTATTACCGCTACGACGGCAAATTCCGGCAGTCCCTCCCTCTGGAGGATACCCCCTACCGGAAGGCGAAAAAGAAATAGGACCAGGACAGAGCAGGAGCCTCATCCCCAGAGCGGGGGTGAGGCTCCTGTTGAACTGTAGGTGCAGCCAGGCTTCCTTGCGTGCCGGCTGGGCCGGATAAGCTTACTGCTGCATTGATAAACTGGAATTTTCGATACCAAATACAAACC
>JAJBTD010000130.1 GCA_020861055.1 Clostridiales bacterium
GAGGAGATTTTTTTCAGCATGGCGCCTTTTTTGCCGATGATGATGCCCTTGTGGCTCTATTTTTCGCAGTAGATGATGTCCGAGATCTCCACCACCCCGTCGGGCCGCTCGTGGAACCGTTCAATGGAGACGGCGGTGCCGTGGGGAATCTCCTTATTCAAAGAGGTCAGCAGCTTTTCCCGGAGAATCTCCCCCATGATCTGCCGCTCCGGCTGGTCGGTAAAGGCGTCCTCCGGGAAGTACCAGGGGGACTCCGCCTGGTAGTCCTTCAGGACGTCCATCAGCTCCTCCACCCCGTCCCCCTCTTTCGCCGAGACGGGAACCACGGCGTCAAAGCTGTGCTCCTTCTGGTAGGCGTCGATGACCGCCAGCAGCTTATCCTTCTGCTCCACCCGGTCGATCTTATTGATGACCAGCACCGAGGGGACGGCCAGCTGCTCCATCCGGCGCATCAGCTCCCGCTCCGGCTCGCCGGGAGAGGGCACCGGCTCCACCACCAGCACCGCCACGTCCACGTCCGCCACGCTGGAGCGGGAGACGTTATCCATATACTCCCCCAGCCGGGTCCTGGCCCGGTGAAGGCCGGGGGTGTCCAGGAAGATATACTGGGCCTTGTCCCGGGTGACTACCCCGGTGATGCGGTTCCGGGTGGTCTGGGGCTTGGCGGAGATGATGGCCACCTTCTCCCCCACCAGGGCGTTTAACAGGGTGGACTTGCCCACGTTGGGCCGGCCCACGATTGCAATCATTGCACAGGTCGTCTGTTCCATGTGTTACCTCTTTGTCATCTGTGATGTTTGATGGTGCGGAGTCGCCGGGAATTGGTACGGATTCGTCCGGAGGTCTTAGCGTTTCGGTAGTGCGTGCTGCTCTCCCTCAGTCAGCTTCGCTGACAGCTCCCTCAAAGAGGGAGCCAAGAAGGATGCACCAGACCCTTGCCTCCCTCTCTGAGGGAGGTGGCACGGCGAAGCCGTGACGGAGGGAGAGCAGCACGCACTACCGAGGCGCTAAAAGCTACCGGCGAATTCGCAACCGCCTGATTCAACGGTTTCCCGTTTTCCTCACCGGCTCAACTCCAGCGCCTCCATAATGGCTTCTTCCCGCGCCCGCATCTGCCGTTTTTCCGCCCCCTCGTCCATGTGGTCGTAGCCCAGCAGATGGAGGACGGAGTGGACCGCCAGATAACCCAGCTCCCGCTGGACGGAGTGTCCATACTCTTCCGCCTGGGCGACGGCCCGCTGGTAGGAGATGACCATGTCTCCCAGGGGGAGCAGGCCCGTTTCCGGGTCCAGGTCGAGGGCGTCCCCCTTGGGGGGCTTGCCGGGGCGGAAGTAGAACATGGGGAAGGAGAGCACGTCGGTAGCCCGGTCTACCTCCCGCTGCTCCAGATTGATCTGGCGGATGCCCTCGTCATCGGTGATGAGCACGTCCACCTCACAGGGCACGTCCACCCCCTCCAGGGCCAGAGCGGTGGTGATGCAGCGGTTGAGCAGCTGCTCATAGGGAAACGGCTCGTCCAGGTCGGAGCTGAGTATGATCTCGTGGTTCATGGTGTCGTCCCTCACTTCTTATTTCTGCGGCTCTGCCGCTGTTCGTCATCCTCATAGGCCTTGATAATGCGCTGGACCAGGACGTGGCGCACCACATCCTGACCGGTCAGGCGGCAGATGGCGATGTCCTCCACCCCATCCAGCACCCGCATGGCCTCCTTTAAGCCGGAAACCTTGTCCGAGGGCAGGTCGATCTGAGTCACGTCCCCGGTAATGACGATCTTCGACCCGAAGCCCATACGGGTCAGGAACATCTTCATCTGCTCCTTGGAGGTGTTCTGGGCCTCGTCCAAGATAATGAAGGAGTCGTCCAGGGTGCGGCCCCGCATATAGGCCAGGGGCGCCACCTCGATATTCCCCCGCTCCACATATTTCTCGTAGGTCTCCGGCCCCAGCATTTCAAACAGAGCGTCGTACAGGGGGCGGAGGTAGGGGTCCACCTTGCTCTGGAGGTCGCCGGGAAGAAAGCCCAGCCGCTCCCCCGCCTCCACGGCGGGACGGGTGAGGATGATCCGGTTGACCTCCTTGGCCCGGAAAGCGGCCACGGCGGCGGCCACCGCCAGATAGGTCTTGCCCGTTCCGGCGGGGCCGACTCCCAGGGTGATGGTATTCTTCTGAATCGCCCGGACATAGTGGGTCTGGCCCACCGTCTTGGCCTTGATGGGCTTGCCCCTTGCGGTGATGCACAGCACGTCCCGGCCAAAGGAGTCGATCTCCCCGCTCCGGCCCGCCCGGACCAGGGAGAGGACGTATCGGATGGTCTGTCCGTTCAGTTCCTCCCCCCGGCCGGAGAGGGTGAGCAGGCCGTTCAATGCCTGCACCGCCAGACGGACATTTTCTCCCTCGCCGCTGACCTTCAGCTCCCCGTCCCGGTTGACAATGGCGACCTGAAACTCCTGCTCCACCAGACGGATATTCTCATCGAAGACCCCAAACAGGTTGACGGCCTCCTCCATGCGCTCAATGCTGACGCTCTGTTCTGTGGTCAAATGGGTTCATCTCTTTCTCTGTTGTAACAATTTTACCCCTCCAGCACCACCGTCTGGGCGATATTCTCCAAACACTGGGCGGTCAGGGTGACGGTCAGCGCTCCGTCTGCGTCCGTGGCCTCCCACTGGGTACTCAAAATCTCTCCCTCTCCCACCAGGGCCTCCAGCCGCCGGGTCAGGGCCTCCCGGAGCATCTGCTCCGCAGAGTCCGGGTCCACCGGCACAGCCTCATCGCTCCAGCGCTGCCAGGTGGTCTTCCATACCCCAAAGGGCAGTACAGTTCCGTCAGAGAGGGTCAGGGGATATTGTATCGTTATTTTATCACATCTCCTGTCCAGATTGCTACTGTTTCCATAAAAATTGAGCCGGTTCCCCAAAATTTCCACGGCCCATCCCTCTGTGACCGTCCCGCTCCCGTCCGGGACCAGGGCTTCCAGGGGGTGGCGGCGGAGAGGGAGCGCCGGGTGAGGGCCCAGACCTCCCCCGCAGCCCGGACCTGCTGGGTAGCCCAGATCGTTCCGCTGCCGTCTCCCGTCTCATGGGTGAGCAGCCCGGAGACCAGCACCTCTCCGGCCAGCACCGCCTGACCCTCCTCTACCACCGTCCGGCCCGCCGTCACGTCCAGCCGGACGATCACCCCGTCCCGGGCCGCCGCCAGATCCGCCGCCCGGTCGTCCGCCACCTCCGGCACCGGGTCCGCCTCCCGGACGATCACCGTGGCCCGGATGCCGGAGATGTTCACCGTGAGAAAGCTCAGCTCCTCCATCTCCATGAGCATCCGGTTGGAGAGCTCCCGCACGTCCACCCCTGGGCCATAGCTCCCCACGCCGAAGCCCTCGCTCTGGAGGGCGGCCAAGATCTCCGAGGCGGAGACGTTCTCGTTGCCCTCCACCTCTACCACTAAAATGAATTGGCTGAATACGGCAAAGAGCAGCGCCAGGGCGATCAGCCCCACTCCCATGCCGTACCGTTTCCGGTATCGCATCACCAGAGCCGGGAGGCCGCCCCGGCCTGCCTCTTCTACCTCGCACCCGGCCTTCTCCGCCAGCGTTCTGGCCCGTCCTATCTCCCACAGCGCCAGCGTCACCCTG
The DNA here is from genome assembly GCA_020861055.1 of Clostridiales bacterium. Taxonomy (GTDB): domain Bacteria; phylum Bacillota; class Clostridia; order Oscillospirales; family Oscillospiraceae; genus Onthomonas. The sequence continues at coordinate 3,631 of JAJBTD010000130.1, forward strand.
GCCCGGTGCTCCTCCTGAGTCTCCACATCCCACAGGCCCAGCCCGGCGGCGGCGCAGATGTTGAAAAATCGCTCCAAAAATGGCCCCCAGACCTCCAGCGTCACCGTCCCCCGGAGCCAGTTGATCGCCCGCCGCATCCGTCACTCCAAAGTCAGCCCGGAGATGTCCCCGGAGATGCACAGGGTATTGGCGTTCATGGACCGCAGCTCCAGTCCATTTCCCCGGACGCAGACCACCAGACGGCCTCCGCTGATGTGGATCTCCTCCTCTCCGTAGCTCAGTATGCCCCTGTGTCCCTCCATCCAGAACTCCCGGCTGCCCACCAGCTCCATCCGGGGCGCTCCGGCCACCACGTCCGCCGGCAGATCGAAGGGCTCCGCCGGCCGCTCCAGAAAATCCCCCCAGTGGCGTTCTCCCATGCCGATCCCTCCTTTTGGGGCAGTCTAGGCGGCGTGGGGCGGGGATATGAGGGGGCGGGGTTGGTACGAGTTCGCCGGAAGATTGCAGCGTACCGGTGGTGCGTGCCGCTCTCCCGCAGTAACAGCGTAGCCGAGGCAACAACAGAAAATATGGAGCGGGCGGCGCGCGGGGACGGGGGGAGCTCGGCACGCGCTGACGGCGGGGCAGGCACCCAGGCAAATTCGTACCGACTCCCAGCGAAGCCGCCGCTTGTTGCTCTCAGACGACACACCCCAATATCTTGTGTCCCATCTCCCATCCCATAACGATCCTCCCAATCATTATGTCTCCCTCAACTGACGCTATTTTGCACCGGTTTTCCCCTATATCCCCGGTCGGAAAGGCTTTTTTATGCGCTATTTGTCCCCATCTCAGGTATTCATAATCTATATCTTGTGTCAAATTTCCGCTCTTTGCCGCATATGACCACAACATCTAGTGTTAAATTTCATTTTCCCTCTTGTAATTCACCCTCAAGTCTGCTATAGTATTGCTTACCGAGCCGCTTTGCCGGAAACCGCCCGGCCTGCCGGTTCTCTTTTCCCTTGCAGCTCACCTGCCATCCTCCTTTGGAGATGGCAGTTACTTACGATATCCCCTGGATATCCCAGACCAGAAAGAGAGGTACTCCCCATGAAAGTCATCAAGAGAGACGGCACCACCGTCGATTTCGACCGGTCGAAGATCGTTGTCGCCATCCAGAAGGCCAACGAAGCCGTAGAGCCGGATTACCGCATTGAGCAGAGCCAGATCGACGACATCGCCGACTCGGTCATGCGGAAGGACCGGCCCCGCCTGCTGGTGGAGGACATCCAGGATATGGTGGAGCAGCAGATCATGAGTCTGGGCAAGTATGAGCTGGCCAAGGCTTACATCCTCTATCGCTACATCCGCTCCCTGGCCCGTCGGCAGAACACCACCGACGACGACATCCTGGACCTGCTCCACAACTCCAACAAGGAGATGGCGGAGGAGAACTCCAACAAGGACACCACCGTGGCCTCCACCCAGCGGGACTACATCGCCGGTATCGTCAGCCGTGACCTGACCCGGCGCATCCTGCTGCCGGACAAGATCTCCAAGGCCCACGACGAGGGCCTGCTCCACTTCCACGACGCAGACTACTACGTTCAGCCCATCTTCAACTGCTGCCTGATCAACATCGGGGATATGCTGGACAACGGCACCATGATGAACGGCAAGCTCATCGAAAGCCCCAAGAGCTTCCAGGTGGCCTGCACCGTCACCACCCAGATCATCTCCTGCGTGGCCTCCAACCAGTACGGCGGCCAGAGCGTGGATATGAGCCACCTGGGCAAGTATCTCCGCCGGAGCAAGGACAAGTTCCGCCGGAAGATCCTGGAGGCCGCCGGCGGCCAGATGGACGACGCTCTGCTAGAGCGCCTAGTGGACGAGCGGCTGCGCACCGAGCTGTCCAACGGCGTGCAGACCATCCAGTACCAGATCAACACCCTGATGACCACCAACGGTCAGTCCCCCTTCGTCACCCTCTTCCTCTACATCCGGGATGACGATCCCTATGTGGAGGAGAACGCCATGATCGTGGAGGAAATCCTCCGCCAGCGGATGCAGGGCATCAAGAACGAGAGCGGCGTCTACGTCACTCCTGCCTTCCCCAAGCTGGTCTATGTGCTGGATGAGAACAACTGCCTCAAGGGCGGCAAGTACGACTACCTGACCCGTCTGGCCGTCCAGTGCTCCGCCAAGCGGATGTATCCCGACTACATCTCCGCCAAGAAGATGCGGGAGAACTACGAGGGCAACGTCTTCTCCCCCATGGGCTGCCGCTCCTTCCTGGCTCCCTGGAAAAACGAGAACGGCGAGTACCAGTTCGAGGGCCGGTTCAACCAGGGTGTAGTCTCCATCAACCTGCCTCAGATCGGCCTGGAGGTCCGGGGAGACATGGACAAGTTCTGGCCGGAGTTTGATCGCCGTCTGGAGATCTGCAAGGAGGCCATTATGTGCCGCCACAATGCCCTGAAGGGCGTCCGCTCCGACGTGTCCCCCATCCACTGGCAGTACGGCGCCATCGCCCGGCTGAAAAAGGGCGAGACCATCGACAAGTACCTCTACGGCGGCTATTCCTCCATCTCCCTGGGCTATATCGGCCTGTATGAGCTGACCTACCTCATGACCGGAAAGAGCCACACCCAGCCCGGCGGCACCGAGTTCGCTCTCCAGGTGATGCACCACCTGAAGGACACCGTCCAGCGCTGGAAGGAGGAGACCAACATCGGCTTCGCCCTCTATGGCACCCCTGCCGAGAGTCTGTGCTACCGCTTTGCCCGCATCGACAAGGAGCGGTACGGCACGGTGAAGAACGTCACCGACAAGGGCTATTACACCAACTCCTACCATGTGGACGTGCGGGAGGAGATCGACGCCTTCTCCAAGTTCACCTTTGAGAGCCAGTTCCAGTCCATCTCCACCGGCGGCTGCATCAGCTATGTGGAGATCCCCAATATGCGCCACAACCTCCCCGCCCTGGAGACCATGGTGCAGTTTATCTACGACAACATCCAGTACGCCGAGTTCAACACCAAGAGCGACTACTGCCAGGTGTGCGGCTATGACGGCGAGATCACCATCAACGACGATCTGGAGTGGGAGTGCCCCTGCTGCGGCAACAAGGACCAGCGGAAGATGAACGTGCTTCGGCGCACCTGCGGCTATCTGGGGGAGAACTTCTGGAACGAGGGCAAGCCCCAGGAGATCAAGGCGCGGGTGCTGCACCTGTAAGCC
>JAJBTD010000142.1 GCA_020861055.1 Clostridiales bacterium
CTATTCGCTACTCTTTTTTTCTCTTATCTGTTAAGCATCATTGTAACACCTACAATGGGCAACCCCTTGCCCTCCTCCCCTTCCTTGACAATTATTCCCCTTACGGGTAAAATAAGATGAATTACTGTGGACGAGAGGGATCATATGGCACCAAGGAAGAAGAAACAGGAATACGGAAACGAGTCCATCTCCGCCCTCAAGGGGGCGGACCGGGTACGGAAGCGGCCCAGCGTCATTTTCGGCTCGGACAATCTGGAGGGCTGTGAGCACGCCGTCTTTGAGATCCTCTCCAACGCCGTGGACGAGGCCAAGGAGGGCCACGGCGACCTGATCATCGTCACCCGGTACGCCGACCACTCCATCGAGGTGGAGGACTTTGGCCGGGGCTGTCCCGTGGACTGGAACCCCAAGGAGAACCGGTACAACTGGGAGCTGGTGTTCTGCGAGCTGTACGCCGGGGGCAAGTACGGGGACGACTACGGCTTCTCCCTGGGCCTGAACGGTCTGGGCTCCTGCGCCACCCAGTACGCCTCGGAGTATTTTGACGCCGTCATCCACCGGGACGGCAAGCGGTATACCCTCCACTTTGAGAAGGGGGAGAACGTGGGCGGTCTGAAAACGGAGGACTGCCCCCGGCACAAGACCGGCTCCAAATTTCACTGGCGGCCCGACCTGGAGGTATTCACCGACATCGACATCCCCGCCGAATACTTTGCCGACGTGATGAAGCGGCAGGCGGTGGTCAACGCCGGAGTCACCTTCCGGTTCCGCAACCAGGTGGACGGCAAATTTGAGACGACAGAATACCGCTACGACCAGGGCATCGCCGACTATGTGGCCGAGCTGGCGGGAGAGAACCCCCTGACCCAGCCGGTCTTTTTCCAGGCCGAGCGCCAGGGCCGTGACCGGGCGGACCGGGAGGAGTACAAGGTCAAACTGAGCATGGCTTTCTGCTGCTCCAATACGGTGAACGTGGTGGAGCACTACCACAACTCCTCCTGGCTGGAGCATGGCGGCTCCCCGGAGAAGGCCATGCGCTCCGCCTTCGTCTCGGCGGTAGACGCCTATCTAAAAAAGCAGGGGAAGTACCAGAAAAACGAGGCGAAGGTGACGTGGAACGACATCCAGGACTGCCTGATCTTCGTCTCCAACAACTTCTCCACCCAGACCTCCTACGAGAACCAGACGAAAAAGGCCATCAACAACAAGTTCGTCCAGGACGCCATGACGGAGTTCCTCCGGAGCCAACTAGAGGTCTACTTCATTGAGAACCCCTTCGACGCGGAAAAGCTGGCGGGGCAGGTGCTTATCAACAAACGCAGCCGGGAGACGGCGGAAAAGGCCCGGCTGAACATCAAGAAGAAGCTCTCCGGCAATCTGGACATCGCCAACCGGGTGCAGAAGTTCGTGGACTGCCGGAGCAAGGATACCGACCGCCGGGAGCTGTATATCGTGGAGGGCGACTCCGCTATGGGCGCCGTCAAGCTCAGCCGGGACGCGGAGTTCCAGGGCATCATGCCCATCCGTGGGAAAATCCTCAACTGCCTCAAGGCGGACTACAACCGCATCTTCAAGAGCGACATCATCACCGATCTCATCAAGGTCATAGGCTGCGGCGTGGAGCTGCCCGCCCACACCAGGGCGAAGAACAAGGAGCTGGCGGAGTTCGACCTGTCCAATTTCCGGTGGAACAAGGTGGTCATCTGCACCGACGCCGACGTGGACGGGTTCCAGATCCGGACACTGGTGCTGACCATGCTCTATCGTCTCACCCCCCAGCTCATCGAGCAAGGCTATGTGTATATCGCCGAGTCCCCTCTCTATGAGATCACCTGGAAGGAAAAAACCTGGTTTGCCTACTCCGACAAGGAGAAGAACGATATCGTGGCCGAAAACCCCGGCAAAAAGCTGGAGGTACAGCGCTCCAAGGGTCTGGGCGAGAACGAGCCGGACATGATGTGGCTGACCACCATGAACCCGGAGACCCGACGGCTCATCAAGGTCATGCCGGAGGACGTCATCCGCACCGCCCAGGTCTTTGACCTGCTGCTGGGGGACAACCTGGCCGGGCGAAAGGAACACATCGCCGACAACGGCTATAAATACCTGGAGCTGGCGGATATTTCGTAAGAATACGCAGAAGGAAGAAATTTCATGGCTAAGAAGAAACAGCCCACAGACAACTCCCACAAGAACAACCCCAACGTCATGGGCCTGCGCCCGGAGGTGCTGGAGCAGCCCATCACCGAGACGCTGGAGGTCAACTATATGCCCTACGCCATGAGCGTCATCGTCTCCCGTGCCATCCCGGAGATCGACGGGTTCAAGCCCAGCCACCGGAAGCTGCTGTACACCATGTACCAGATGCACCTGCTCAATGGGCCGAGGACCAAGTCCGCCAACGTGGTGGGAGCCACCATGAAGCTCAACCCCCACGGGGACGCCTCCATCTACGACACCATGGTACGCCTCTCCCGTGGCTACGGCGCGCTGCTCCACCCTCCGGTGGACTCCAAGGGCAACTTCGGCAAGGTCTACTCCCGTGATATGGCCTATGCCGCCAGCCGTTACACCGAGGTACGGCTGGACCCCATCTGCAACGAGTTCTTCCGGGACATCGACAAGGACACGGTGGACTTTGTGGACAACTACGACGGGCGCATGAAGGAGCCCACCCTGTTGCCCACCACCTTCCCCAACGTGCTGGTCTCCGCCAACCAGGGCATCGCCGTGGGCATGGCCTCCAACCTGTGCGGGTTTAACCTGGGAGAGGTGTGCGACGCCGCCATCGCCCGGATGAAGGACCCCAACGCCGACCTGCTCTCTCTGCTCAAGGCCCCGGACTTTCCCACCGGCGGCGAGCTGCTCTACAACGAGAGCGAGCTGCGCCAGGTGTACGAGACGGGCCGTGGCTCCTTCCGGGTCCGGGCCAAGTGGCGCTATCTCAAGAGCGAGAACATTATCGAGGTCTACGAGATCCCCTACACCACCACGGTAGAGGCCATTATCGACAAGGTGGCCGAGCTGGTCAAGGCGGGAAAGGTGCGGGAGATTGCCGACATGCGGGACGAGACGGACCTCTCCGGCCTGAAGCTGGCCATCGACCTGAAGCGGGGGACCGACCCGGACAAGCTGATGCAGAAGCTGTTCAAGGCCACGCCTCTGATGGACTCCGCCTCCTGCAACTTCAACATTCTCATCGCCGGCACGCCAAAGGTCATGGGCGTGGGAGAAATTCTGGAGGAGTGGACCGCCTGGCGTCTGGAGTGCATCCGCCGCCGGGCCTACTTCGACCTGCAAAAGAAGTCGGAAAAGCTCCATCTGCTCCAGGGCCTGCAAAAGATTTTGCTGGACATCGACAAGGCCATCCGCATCATCCGGGAGACGGAATCGGACGCCGAGGTGGTGCCCAACCTGATGGTGGGCTTCGGCATCGACCAGGTGCAGGCGGAATTCGTAGCTGAGATCAAGCTGCGCAACATCAACAAGGAGTACATTCTCCGGCGGACGGAGGAGATTGAGGCGTTGACAAAGGAGATCGCCGACCTGGAGGATATCGTGGCCCGGCCCGCCCGGCGGAAGCGGATCATCGCCTCCGAGCTGCAGGCAGTGAAAAAGAAGTACGCCGTGCCCCGGCGGACGGACATCCTCTACGACCTCCCCGAGGAGGAGGAGACCCCCGACTACCCGGTCCACGTGTTTCTCTCCCGCCAGGGGTACTTTAAGAAGATCACCCCCCAGTCCCTGCGGATGTCCGGGGAACAGAAGTACAAGGAGGGAGACGGTCCTCTCCTCCAGTGGGAGGCCAACAACCGGGACGAGATCATGGTGTTCTCCGACCGGCAGCAGTGCTACAAGGCCCATCTGTCCGACTTCGCCGACGCCAAAGCCAGCGTCCTGGGCAGCTACCTCCCCTCCGCCCTGGGAATGGACGAGGGAGAAGGCTTCCTCTGGGCCTGTCTCCCTGGGGACTACAGCGGCAGTCTGCTGTTCTTCTTTGAAAACGGCAAGGCCGCACGGGTGGAGCTGAACAAATATCAGACCGTCACCCGGCGCAAAAAGCTCACCGGCGCCTACAGCGACCGCAGCCCGGTGAAGGCCGCCTTCCACCTCCGAGAGGAGCGGGAGCTGGCGGTCATCTCCACCGAGGGCCGCTGTCTCACCTTCCACACCTCCGCCCTGCTGCCCAAGACCACCCGGAACACCATCGGGGTGGCGGTGATGACCCTGAAGCCCAAGTACCAGCTGGACAAGGTGCTTCCCCTGGAGGAGACCCACATTCAGAACAAGACCCGTTACCGGGCCAAGAACCTCCCCGCCGCCGGCGCTCTCTTGAAGCCGGAGGACCGGGGGGAGGAGCAGCTCACCCTGTAACCGTCGCCCCTCGCCCGGAAAGGAGGCCCCATGAAACGCCGCATTGCCGTCCTGCTGCTGGCTCTCTGCCTGCTTCCCGCCCTCTCCGGGTGCGAAAGTCTGCTGGAGCGGGACTACCGCTCGGTCAGCCGACACATCTCCCAGACCTCCGACACCGAAGACACCTCCGCTCTCCGGGCGGAGAGCTATTCCGACCTGGTCAACAGCGTCCAATTCTACGTCTCCATGGGAGAGACGGAGGGGGTCGTCCACCTCTACCAGTACTCCGGCGACGTGGAGCAGGACGTGGAGGACGCCTGTCAGGAGGTGCTGGAGCAGGACCCCCTGGGGGCCTGGGCGCTGGAGGACATCACCTGGACCTCCAGCCGCATCGTCTCCTATTATGAGTGCGTTTTTACCTTTACCTACCGGCACACGGTGTCGGAGATCGCCTCCATTCAGTCGGTGGTGGGCTTCACCGCCATCCGGGACGCCCTGTGCGACGTTCTCTCCGACTATGATTCCTCCCTGGTGCTCCAGGTCTCCAGCTATTACGCCCAGAAGGAGCTGCTGCTGGGGCTGGTGCAGGAGGCGTATTACTCCCTTCCCGGCTACGCCCAGGGCTACCCCGACGTGAGCATCTCCGTCTATCCCCAGGAGACCACCGGGACACAGCAGATCGTGGAGATCTCCTTCACCTGGTCGGACAGCCAGGAGACGCTCCAGGCCCGGGCGGAGGCCATCGCTTCGGCCGCGGCCACCCTGGTCGGCACCGACCCGGCCCAGGGAGAGGCGGGCTACTGGCTGCTCTACTCCCGGCTGGCGGACGGGCTGAGCTACTCCGCTGACAGCGGACGGGCCAGCGTCTACACCGCTCTGGTCATCGGGCGAACCAACAGCGAGGGGGCCGCTCTCGCCTTCCAGTACCTGTGCGACCAGGCGGGGCTGACCTGCCTCACCGTTCAGGGGACGCTGGACGGCTCTCCCCACTGGTGGAACCTGGTGAGCGTGGACGAGGTGTGGCGTCATGTGGACGTGACCTCCGGGGACGGTCAGGAGGATTTTCTCCGCTCAGACAGCCAGGTCTCCGCCCGCTACACCTGGAATACGGAGACGTATCCCGCCTGCCCCGACCCGGAGACGGAGGAGAACGTCTCCGACGGGGAGGATGCGTCGGAGAACAGCGGCGATGAGGACGTGTCCTCCGAGGCAGAGGAAGATGTGCCGACGGAGGATGTCTCCGCCGAGTGACCGTCCGTCGCGGAGCGGGCTAAGAAAGAATATACCTATTTGCAGCCTGCGAAAGGGTGTTGCAAACGCTGAGAGTATCCTGATTTTCATATATAACGCCTCTCCAGTGGCATATTTCCATGCCGCTGGAGGGGCGTTTTTCCGTTTTCATCCTTTTTAGGTTCTCCAATCTAACGGTTTGATATCACAGATGTTGCCTGTAGCTAAAGGGGTTTTACGGATGGCAGGAACGATTTGCGGATATATCCGTGTGAACAACAACGACCAGAGGGGGCAGGTTTGGCCGCCCGCCAAAGCTCCTGCCGGAGAACTTCTACGAGATCCACAGGGCATGGAGAGCAACGAAAATCCCTCTGAAGCAGACCGCTGCACTGTGCGGGTTGTCAGAGGGAACGTTTCATTTGAGAGCGTGAAAATTGGAAATGGATGGGTAGGCAAATCCGCGCGCTAATTTGGAAAGGTGCGTCTTTGCAAAGAGGGGCTGTTTCCATCTTTTCCATCACATTGATTCGAGTCCTGTTTGTGAAATATTGCAAAGGGTGCATTAGGATGCTATAATAAATCAACAAACGATTTGGTCGACGGAATTTGCTAAGGTTTGCCTTTCCACAAAACGTCCTGCCCATATGCGCACAGAGACGCAGAAAGGAGTTTTTATGAAAAAAGCAAGGATGGGAATTTCCATGCTGATACTACTGGCAGCGCTATTGCTCACGCTTGGCTCTCCTGCCCTAGCATCTACCGCATCAATAACATATTATGCCGACGCATCTGCATCAGACGGTGAGTCAACCGCATACCGTTATGTCAAAATCGGCAGCAGCACAGTCGCCTATACCTCCCACATTTACAATCAGCATACGGATTTCAAAGAGGGCTCAACGATTGGCGGCGGAAGCTATCAGAATGGCCGAAACAGCGGATGCGGCTATTGTGTGCTCGCAATCGCGTATAATCTGCTCGGCTATCAGCTGGATGGAGCAGATCTCGCTGCCTTGAGCTACGATACGGCGCGGAACAATCTGGTGACGGCAGAAGGGGCCAGTCTGGGGTACAGGGACGGGTCATACCGAAAAC
>JAJBTD010000205.1 GCA_020861055.1 Clostridiales bacterium
CCTATTCGCTACTCTTTTTTCTCTTATCTGTTAAGCATCATTGTAACACCTACACCCTTCGGGAAAAAAACCTGAAAAGAACCTTGACATCCGGCAGCTTTCGCTTTAATATACAGGAGAGATTGTTCTTGATGCGTAATGTTTTCAACGCGGTTGAAACCGATTCCACTGATGAGGAGCTGTGCCGTCTGACTACAGAGGGCGACAGCGCCGCCGGGGAAGTTCTGGTTCGGCGCTACAGCCGGCTGGTCCGTCTCTGCTGTCGACCCCTGTTTCTCATGGGCGGCGACCAGGAGGACCTGATTCAAGAGGGTATGCTAGGGCTGACGTTGGCCATTCGGAGCTACGACAGCCGCCAAAACGCCTCCTTCCGTACTTACGCAGAGCGGTGCATCCGCACCCGGCTATATACTGCCATTCGGGATGCTTCCAGCACCACACACGCCCCACTCAATGAATCCGTTCCTCTGGAACCAGACGATCCGGCTTGGCTCTCCTATCAGGATGACCCGGAGACCGTGGTAGTAAGCCGGGATGCGTTCCAGGAACGTCTCAGACAGTATCGGCAGCAGCTCACCTCCCTGGAGGAGCAGGTGCTTGCCTTATATTTACAGGGATTGTCTTATCAGGAAATTGCTCAGCGGCTGAACCGCAGCGTAAAGTCGGTGGACAATGCCGTGCAGCGAATCAGGAAAAAGCTGCAATCATCTCGTTAGATCCGGCCGTAATCAGCTGTATCTATATCATAACGCCCAATTGGGCAATTTTTGAGAAGAGAGGATCTCAATTATGTACGAAGATAAGGTTTTGATCTGCAAGGATTGCGGCAAGGAGTTCGTCTTCACTGCCGGCGAGCAGGAGTTCTATGCTGAGCGGGGCTTCCAGAACGAGCCTCAGCGCTGCAAGAGCTGCCGCGACGCCCGGAAGAACGCCACTCGCGCGCCCCGTCAGTTCTTCACTGCGATTTGCGCCAGCTGCGGCAAGGAGGCCCGGGTTCCCTTTGAGCCCAAGAGCGACCGTCCTGTCTACTGCAGCGAGTGCTTCGCCAGAATGCGCGGCGAGCGCTGAGGAACGAGCGGCTATTGCTATCCTTTCAACCGCCCCCGGAACGTCTCCGGGGGCGGTTTCTGTCACCTTTGAGTTAGTTTTATCTAACTAAAAAGTGTCGATATTGCTCCATCAGCTCGAATTTATGTAACAAATTTCCCTGAAAACGCTTGCATTTTCCTGGATAAGCTGGTATACTGGGACGCACATGAGGGAGTAGTTTACGCCCCCTGGCGTTGCAAGTCAACATACTGGTTCCTCCGGACCTGGCTTGTATAAGGGAATTGAGGCAGGGATAGGACAGGATGGCTGTCCTCCGCTGGCCCGGTTTCCCCATAACGAGACTCATGTATGGCAGCTTGCCGTACATGAGCGCATTGTATGTAGGGCAGCTGTCGTATACACAGCCGCCTCTTTTCTTTTCCGGGGGGCGGACTCAGGAGGAATCTATATGGCACTGTTTTTCCAGATTTTGTTCACCATGTTCATTGCTGAGATGGGAGATAAGACGCAGCTGCTGATGATCGCCATGACCTCCCGCTACAAGCTGCGGGACATTATCATCGGCTCCGCTCTGTCTATCCTGACGTTGAACGCCATGGCCGTGGTGCTCGGCTCTCTCATCAGTCAGCTGATCCCCACCTGGCTGATCAAGCTCATCGCCGGTCTGGCTTTCTTCTATTTTGCCTGGTCCACCCTCCGGGGCGAGGGCGACGAGGAGGAAGCCAGCCAGGGAAAGGCCTCCGGTCATCCCATCCTGTCGGTATTCGGTACCTTTTTCCTCGCCGAACTGGGAGATAAGACCCAGCTCACTGCCATCACCTTCGCCGCCAATGGCGGTCTGGATCAGGCGCTGACTGTCTGGCTGGCCTGCTCCATCGGCCTGTTCGCCGCCGACCTGGTGGGAATGCTGGTGGGTCATCTGCTGAAAAGCAAGACCCCGGAGGGCTTTCTGGACAAGCTGGCCTTTGCCATCTTCGCTATTTTCGGCGTCGTCACCCTGTTTGAAGGCACAGAGCTTCTTCTCGGAGAGGGCGCTTGGCAGAGCTGGCTCATCGTCGGAGGCGCTGCCTTGGTATTTGTTCTGCTTTGCCTTTGGACCTGGCGGCGCAAGGGAACGCAGGCAGAGAAGTGAGCCGCTGACAGCCGCCTTCCAGGTTTGCCTCGTCAAAACCACCCAATAATCAAAAAATTATCGTTGCCCTCCTGAGCAATTTGCGCTACACTAGAGATACTATCATCTGTAGCAAAGGAGTGCTGTCTTATGTATTATATCGGCGTCGATCTGGGGACCTCCGCTGTCAAGCTGCTGCTGATGCGGGGAGACGGTAAGATCGTCAACATCGTCTCCCGGGAGTACCCCATCTCCTTCCCCCATCCCGGCTGGTCGGAGCAGAATCCGGAGGACTGGATGGCCCAGACTATTGCAGGAATCCAGCTTCTGGTTCAGGACGTAGACCGGAGCCAGGTGGCGGGCATCAGCTTCGGTGGCCAGATGCACGGTCTGGTGGTGCTGGACAAGGACGATAAGGTCATCCGCCCCGCCATTCTGTGGAACGACGGCCGCACCTCCAAAGAGGTGGACTATCTGAACAATGTCATCGGCAAGGACAAGCTCAGCGCCCTGACTGCCAACATCGCCTTTGCCGGCTTCACTGCCCCCAAGCTGCTGTGGATGCGCAATAACGAGCCGGACAAGTTCGCCCGTATTGCCAAGATCATGCTGCCGAAGGACTATCTGGCCTATCGTCTCACCGGCGTCCACTGCACCGACGTCTCCGACGCCTCCGGGATGTTGCTCTTTGACGTGGAGCATAAGTGCTGGAGCCGGGAGATGCTGGATATCTGCGGCGTCCGGGAGGATCAGATGGCTCAGATCTTTGAGAGCTACCAGCCGGTGGGCACCCTGACGGCAGAGATGGCCGCCATTCTGGGGCTCTCCCCCGATGTGGTCGTAGCCGCCGGAGCCGGGGACAACGCCGCCGCCGCCGTGGGAACCGGCACCGTGGGCGAGGGCAAGTGCAACATCTCCCTGGGTACCTCCGGCACCATCTTTATCTCCTCGAAAAAGTTCGGCGTAGACCAGTATAACGGCCTCCACTCCTTCGCCCATGCCGACGGGAACTATCACCTGATGGGCTGTATGCTCTCCGCCGCCAGCTGCAACAAGTGGTGGATGGAGGACATCATCGGCACCAGCGACTACGCCGCCAACCAGGCCCCCATCTCCGACGACAAGCTGGGCAACAATCATGTCTATTTCCTTCCCTACCTGATGGGCGAGCGCAGCCCCATCAACGACACCAATGCCCGCGGTACCTTTGTAGGTATGACCATGGACACCACTCGCGCCGACATGACTCAGGCCATGCTGGAGGGGGTCGCCTTCGCCATCCGTGACTCCTTCGAGGTGGCAAAAAGCCTGGGCATCACCATCGAGCGGAGCAAGATCTGCGGCGGCGGGGCCAAGAGCCCGCTGTGGAAGAAGATTTTCGCCAACGTTCTCAACGTCAAGCTGGACATTCTGGAGTCTGAGCAGGGGCCGGGCATGGGCGGCGCCATGCTGGCCGCAGTTGCCTGCGGGGAATATCCCTCGGTAGAGGCCTGCTGTGATGCTTTGGTCAAAGTGGTGGACACCATTGAGCCTGACCCGGAGATCGCCGCTCGGTATGAGGCCCGGTATCAGCAGTACCGGAAGATCTACCCCGCCCTGAAACCGGTGTTCCCTCTAATCCATACTGAAACTCACTGATCAAATTGATGCTCTGCCACACGTCTGAGCGGAGAAAATCGCATATAACCGTCAGGAAGCCAGGGATGTCCCTGGCTTCCGTTGTTTCTGATTTACGTTTCTCCGTCCGTTCCGTGTTCCTCCTGCTCCAACTCCGCCAGGAGCTTTTTATCCTGTTTGGAGGAGAGGTCGAGCTTTTCGTAGAGGTCAGGCCTCCGCTCCCGTGTGCGCAGGATGGACTGCTTTCGCCGCCACTTGGCGATGTTGGCGTGGTGGCCGCTGAGCAGAATGGGAGGGACGGCCCTGCCGTGCCATACCTCCGGCCGGGAATACTGAGGATACTCCAGCATTCCCGCCCAATGGCTCTCGTTCTCATAGCACTCCGGGTCGGGGAGCACACCGGGCACCAGCCGACAGACGGCGTCCGCCACCGCCATGGCGGGAATTTCGCCGCCGGTGAGGACGAAGTCGCCTATGGACAGCTCCTCATCCACGCACTCCTCAATGAACCGCTCGTCGATGCCCTCGTAGTGGCCGCAGACCAGGATGAACCGATCATATTCCGTGCTCAGCCGCCGGGCATCCGCCTGGCAGAAGGTCTTTCCACAGGGGGAGAGGAAGATGGTGTGTAGCCGCTTTCCCGCCTCCTGGCAAATATGCTCCCAGCAGCGGTAGAGAGGGTCCGCCTGCATGACGGCTCCACGGCCGCCGCCGTAGGGATAATTGTCCACCTGATTTTGCTTATTCACCGTATAGTCCCGAATCTGCCAGCAGTTGATGCGGATATAGTTCCGCTCCTGGGCCCGCCCCAGCACCGACTCGCACAGCATATCCCCCACGCTTTCGGGAAACAGGGTCATAATGTCGATCTGAAACATCAAAGCTCCATCCCTTCCAGGGGGGCAAAGAGGATATAGCCCTCCTCCTCGAAGATGCCCCGGACGAAGTCGGGCACGTCCGGGATGAGATACCGTTTCTCTCCCTGCACCACATAGATGTCCTGGGCGGGGTACTCCAGAATATCCACGACTCTGCCCAGCGTCTCCCCGGTCTCTGCGTGGCGAGCCTCCAGGCCGATCAGATCCACCACAAAGTGAACGCCCTCGGCCAGCTCGAACTGTGCCCGCTCTGCCTGGACGACCTTGCCCTTCAGGGGCAGGGCAGTGTCGATGGAGTCTACCCCCTCCAAAGTCAGCAGGACAAAGGCGCCGTGAAGACGGCTGTGGAGAACACGAAAGGGTCTTCCGCCCATAAAAAGCTGCTCCAGCTGGCACAGGTCCTCCGGCTCATCGCACCAGGATTCCACCTTTACCTCGCCCCGGACACCGTGAGTGTTGACAATCTTCCCGACCTCCAGATATGAGTCCTTCATATGCCAATCCCCTCTCTATAAAAGTTAGGGCATAAAGACAAAACGCAGAGTGCCTGAAACACCCTGCGTCCTTGCCACCTCACTCAGTCGTCCATGATCTCCACAGAGACTCTGGTGCCCCTCCGCTGGGCCAGGGAGCGCACGATGGTGCGCAGCTCCTTGGCGATCCGGCCCTGACGGCCGATGACCTTGCCCATATCCTCCGGAGCGACCCGCAGTTCCAGGACCACCTCGCCGTCGCAGCTGACCTCGTTGACCTGGACGGCGTCCGGGTTGTCCACAAGGTTTTTGGCGACGTAAGCCAAGAGTTCTTTCATGAATGTTGCTCCTCTCAGGGGATCACAGCACGCCGGCGTTCTTGAACAGACGCTTGACGGTGTCAGTGGGCTGAGCACCGGTCTTGATCCAGGCCTGAGCGCGCTCCGCGTCCACCTTGACCTCGGCGGGCTCCTTCAGGGGATCATAGGTGCCCAGCTGCTCGATGAAACGACCGTCACGGGGATAGCGGGAATCCGCCACCACAATACGATAGAAGGGAGCCTTCTTTGCGCCCATGCGGCGCAGTCTGATTTTAACCATTTATCATTCACCTCCAAATGAATTCATCTTGATTTATGAATAACGCCGTAGGGCGTGATTCAGCGCTTTTTCTTCTTCCGCTTGTTGCTTTTCCGCTGCCGCTTGGGGCCAGCGGTGCGCATCTGGCCGATGGCCTGCATGGTTTCCGGATCGTCCATTCCGGGCATCCCCTTCATCTGCTGGAGCAGCTTGCGCATTCCCTTAGGTACCTTGCCCCCGGACATCTGCTTGGTGAGCTTCTGCATCGTCTCATACTGCTGGATGAGCTTATTCACGTCGGAGACCTGCACGCCTGCGCCTGCGGCAATCCGCTTCCGGCGGCTGGCGTTGAGGATGGAGGGAGTCTCCCGCTCCTTGGGAGTCATGGAGAGGATGATAGCCTGGAGCCGGTCCAGCTCCCGTTCGTCCAGCTTGGACTCGTCGATCTGGGCGGCGTTGACACCGGGCATCATGCCCAGGATGTCCTTCATGGAGCCGAGCTTGCGCACCTCCAGCAGCTGATCGTAGTAATCCTGGAGGGTGAATCGGTTCTTCCGGATGCGCTCCTCCATCTCCAGCGCTTTCTTCTCGTCCAAGCTGTTCTGGGCCTTTTCGATGAGGGAGAGCACGTCGCCCATGCCCAGGATACGGCTGGCCATCCGGTCGGGGTAGAACACCTCTACGGCGTCCAGCTTCTCGCCCACGCCCACGAACTTGATAGGCTTTCCGGTGGTGGCCTTGATGGAGAGGGCAGCGCCGCCCCGGGCGTCGCCGTCCAGCTTGGTGAGCATGACGCCGGTGAGGTCTAACGCCTGGTCAAAGGAAACGGCGGCGTTCACCGCATCCTGGCCGATCATGGCGTCCACCACCAGCAGAATCTCGTCCGGCTGTACTGCCGCCTTGATGTTTTGCAGCTCCGCCATCAGCTTTTCGTCTATATGGA
>JAJBTD010000140.1 GCA_020861055.1 Clostridiales bacterium
GCGACGGTGTTCTCTCCCGGGCGGCGGAGGCACATATCCCCCCAGATCTGGCCCCGGTTCCAGTCGTCGGCCTTTTTCTTCACCGTGCGCACCCACAGATCAGGCAGCCCCATCCCCAGGCGGTAGTCGAAGCCGATGCCCCCATCCTGGATGGGCAGGCACATGCCGGGCATACCGGACATATCCTCGGCGATGGTGATGGCGTTGGGGTTCACCTGGCGCACCAACTCATTGGCCAGCTGGAGGTAGGTGATGGCCTCCACATGGGTATTCATGGAGAAATACTTGTGGTCGTCGTCAAAGTTGCTCCCCAGTCCGTGGTCGTGGTAGAGCATGGAGGTGACGCCGTCGAAGCGGAATCCGTCAAAGTGGTACTCGGTCATCCAGAATTTCAGGTTGGACAGCAGGAAGTGGATGACCTCATCCTTGCCGTAGTTGAAGCACTTGGTCCCCCAGGCGGGATGGTCGCCCTTGGCCCCGGCATGGAAGAACTGCCACTCGGTGCCGTCGAACATATTGATGCCCTCGGTGGTGTTCTTAACGGCGTGGGAATGTACCACGTCCAGCAGCACCCGCAGACCCAGCTTGTGGGCCCGGTTCACCAGGTATTTCAAATCCTCCGGCTTGCCGAACCAGCTGGAGGCGGCGTAGAAGTTGGACACCTGATAGCCGAAGCTGCCGTAATAGGGATGCTCCATGATGGCCATGAGCTGGACGGTGTTGTAGCCCGCTTTTTTGATCCGGGGCAGCACGTCCCGGGCAAACTCCCGATAGGTGCCGATCCGCTCCTCCTCAGTGGCCATGCCCACATGGGCCTCATAGATGTAGAGGGAATCGGCGGCAGCGGGCTTAAAGTCCTGGTCCGTCCATTCGAAGGTCTTGCGGTCGTCCACCACCTCCGCCTGCCACTCCAGGGTGTCCTTGTTCTGCACCACCCGGCGGGCATACAGGGGGATGTGCCCCGTGCGCTGGAGATTGGCGTCCACGAAGGTCTTGACCTTACAGCCGTCCCACAGTGCGTCGTCCCCCTCCAGGAACAACTCCCAGTTGCCGTTTTGCAGCCGCTTCATGGGATACTGAGTGATGTTCCAGTTGTTGAACTCTCCCGCCAGGTAGAGTTGATAAGCGCTGGGCGCCCACTCCCGATAGACCCAGCCGCCGTCCACATGGTGGATGCCGAAATAATTATATGCGTTGGCAAATTCAGCCAGCGTGCCGCCGTTGGGAAGCAGGCGGCTCTTCGTCCCATGATAGCAGGCCATACGCAGATCGATGTCGCCCTCAAAGGGCTTCAGCTGCGGATTCAATTCCAGAATACGATACAAATTGGTTCCTCCTTTGTACGGTGATGTGGCACAGGGCGGGCGCTTCCCGTCCTGACCGGTCATTCAAAGGGTATCCGGAGAAATGTCTTTTCCCCCTGATTTTGTATTATACACGCTTTTCTCCCGTTTGCCAATCGACAAAACAGCGAATTTGATACCCTGGTCGCTGTTTTCCTTGGCCGGATGGCCGTCTTTTTCCGCTGCGGCTTGTTTCCCCTGTTTTCGAATCCGGCGGATAGCAGTTCAGAATCGGGGAAGATTATGATTATATGGAAAAGGAGGATTCGGTTATGGACGATTTCACACCTCACGATATGCTTCCTGCCGGCCTGGCCATGGCCCTGGCCAACGACCCGGAGGGTCTGGCTTATTTTTTCTCTCTGCCCCCAAAGGGCCGTCAGGCCCTGGTCGACCGGGCAAGGGAAGCCCGCTCCAAGGATGAAATGCAGGCATTGGTGGCAGCTCTTCGGAGTTAAAGGGCAGTTATCCCGGCCGAAGCGCCAGGCTCCGGCCGGGGCTTTTTACGGTTCCTGCGGCCCCTCCAGGGCAGCGCGCAGCTTGGCCAGGGCCTGCTTCTCGATACGGGAGACGTAGGAGCGGGAGATGCCGCACTCCGCCGCCACCTCCCGCTGGGTGCGGGGCGGTCTGCCGTCCAGGCCGTAGCGCTGTACCACCACGGTCCGCTCCCGCTGGGTGAGTACTTCGTCCACTGAAGCCCTTAC
The DNA here is from genome assembly GCA_020861055.1 of Clostridiales bacterium. GTDB lineage: Bacteria > Bacillota > Clostridia > Oscillospirales > Oscillospiraceae > Onthomonas. Next base: position 2,048 of record JAJBTD010000140.1, read on the forward strand.
CCGGAGGCAGGCGTCCCGGACGGCCAGATCGTCCAGCATATTATCCTCCACCCGGATGACATCCATCAGGGAGAGGGCATTGTCGGAGTCGTCGTTCTCCAGGGCTTCCGACAGACTGACCTCCCCCGCCAGCCGCCGGGTCTTGCGTAGATGCATCAAAATCTCGTTTTCTATACATCGGGCTGCGTAGGTGGCCAGCTTGATCTGCCGTCCCGGCTGGTAGGTATCGACACCCTTGATCAGTCCAATGGTTCCGATGGAGATCAGGTCGTCAGTATCCCCGGACTGAGCAAAATATTTCTTTGCGATATGGGCCACCAGGCGGAGGTTATGTTCCACCAGCCTGTTTCTGGCCTCCGCATCCCCTTCCGCCGCCCGGCGGAGGTACTCCCGCTCCTCCGGCTCCTTGAGCGGACGGGGAAACGAGCCAGTGGAGGTCAGCCTCAGGGTAAACAGATGCCCCTGAAGCATCAGCATGGTCAAGAGAGACAGCATAGCCCCAACTCCTTTCTCCCATCAGGATATTCAGGAAGGGGTTGTCTGTTTTCACCGGACAGGCAGAAAACAATGCCATTCTCGCCCCTTTCGAATCAATATAACAGCGAATGATAGCTTTTCTCCTGTTATTTCTTTTCGAAACGTCGTTCACAAAACGTTCTCAATTCTGTTGCAGTTTTTTCAAGCCTTCGACCCTGATCTTTGATATACTAAAGCTGCAAAGAACGAAGGGCCTCTCCCCCCTCCTATATATTCTTTCAAACACACTGTGCCCGGCAGATGCAATCGCAATTGCCGGGCACAGACAACAGTTGAGTTTGTTAATTATTTAACGTGTCGTTTTTCCTCTGCTCCTGACCCTGACAGAGATTCAAAATAATGCCTTCTCTGTTCTGCCGACGTTGAATATGGTCTGTCCAGCAAGATGATACCCCCTTTCTGCCGCCGACGGCTCCAAAAGGGATAGCACACCAGACTACGCAGGCCAAGGTCGTGTGCCAAGGGGACGCCGTCTTCTTTGTAAATTCCAGCTAACGGGGTTGCACTTCTTTGGAATCCCGCAGTTTTCGGGGAAGTGGTCCAATCACGGCAAATCTGCTTTTCTGATTTTTCTCGTCCTCTATGGTGAATGTGGAGAACATCAGATTGGAATGCTGCCTGTGCGAAATATTTTTAGTTAAGCTATACAAATTGTTTGCTGGTCCTTTATAACCAAAATCGGTGAAAATCTCTTTACAAGTAAAATTGACCCTGCTATACTGGAGCAGAAAGAAGGTGACATTTGCAAAATGACTTATTACGCACGCAGCGCTAATGCCACCGGTCAAAAAGAAACCGTCACCCACCATCTGACCCGCGCCGGGGAACTGTGCGCCCAATTCCTTAGTCCTTTGGGATATGAGGATTGGGGGAAGTCCCTCGGTGAAACCCACGATTTTGGAAAACTATCCCTGCGTTTTGATTTGGTGCTGAAACGCCAGAAGACCGGCGTTAATCACGCCCTGCCGGGGGCTGTGTTGCTGACTTCTATGTACGCTTCCCGTCCCAACACTGCACATCTGTTGGTTGCCGCCGTGGCCAGCCACCACAGTTGCCTTCAGGGCTATGACCGCTACGAATCTACACTGAAAGCCGTCCGCAACGGTACAGGGAAAAATCTGGACGCGGAAAACCGGGAGTACTCTCTATTTGGCCCGGAGGAATATCAGCAGGCTATATCAGAGTGGCGTAAGGATTTTGCCAGGCGGCGGCTCGCTCCGGCTCCGTCCTTTCAAGGGGAGGAGGACGCTCTGCTGAGCAAAATGCTCTTCCAGCGGTTTCTGTTTTCCGCCCTGGTGGACGCAGACTGGAGTTCCAGCGCTGAGCACTTTGAACCGGACTACCTGGCCCAACACACCGGACCGGCCCTGGACCCGGAAACCGCCCTCCAGCGCCTGCTGGACATACGCCGGGAGAAACAGCAATGCTCCACCGCTTCCCCTACCCTGAATCGCATGAGGGACGAACTGTTCGATGCCTGCCTTGCCGCGGGCGATGAGGCACCTGGCCTGTTCACCCTCACCGCCCCCACCGGTCTGGGAAAGACCCTGGCGCTCCTGGCCTTTGCCCTCCGGCACTGTCAGCATTGGGGCAAGCGGCGGGTCGTTCTCGTCCTGCCCTACCTGACCCTCATTGAGCAAAACTGCCGGGATTACCGGGCGGTTATCCCGGAACTGCTGGAGCTGCACAGCAACGTCCACTGGACGGAAGCGGAGCAGCTGCTCGCCCAGCGGTGGGACGCTCCCTGCATCGTCACAACCAACGTCAGCTTTTTTGAGCCTCTGTTCTCCGCCCATCCGGGGCAGTGCCGCCATCTGCACCAGCTGGCAGACAGCGTCATCGTACTGGACGAGGCCCAGTCCCTCCCACCGCGCCTGCTGAACGCCACCCTGCGGACGGTCAAACTGCTGTGTGACCACTACGGCTGTACCGTGCTGTTCTCCACCGCCACCCAGCCATCCTTTCAACACCGGTCCGGGTTGAACTGGCAACCCAGGGAGATCGCTCCCGACCCACCTGCCCTCTTTGCCGCCACCCGGCGAGTCACCTGGCATTGGCGGCTCAAAGAGCCGATCTCCCTGAGCGACCTGTCGGAGGAGCTGAGCGGCTTCTCCCAGGTCTGCGTCATCGTCAATCTGCGGCGTCACGCCCGGAGCATCTTGCAATCTCTTTGCCAGCTGTGCCCGGTCGAAGAGGTGTTTTATCTCTCCACCGACCTGTGCCCTGCCCACCGAAGCGATGTCCTGGGCGAGGTGCGCAGACGGCTGAGAGAAGGTCTCCCCTGCCGCCTGGTGGCGACTCAATGCGTGGAGGCCGGCGTTGATCTGGATTTCCCTGTTCTTTACCGGGCGTTGGCCCCGTTGGATTCCCTCATTCAGGCTGCCGGGCGGTGTAACCGCAACGGCGACAGCCCCGCAGGGCAAATGACAGTCTTTCTGCCAGACGAAGAACGGCTGTACCCCACGGAATACTACGGACGCGGAGCGCAGGCCGTGATCGACTTGCTCAGCCGCCACGAGATCGACTGCAACGACCCCACTCACATCGACGAATACTATCAGCTGCTCTATCAAAACGACAGAGGCGACAAAAAGGAGCTGCGGGAAGCCATTCAAAGGGAGGATTATCCCGAAACCGAAAAACAGTACCAGATCATCGACCAGGCTGGCGTGCAGGTCATCGTCCCCTACACCGGGCAGCTGGAACTGTATAAGGAAATTTGCCGCCAGCTGGACCGGGATGGGTTGACCGGTCGAATCCTCCAGATGGCAAAGGAACTGACCGTCTCTTGCTATGACGAAAAAGCGGTACGGAAAAACTGCGTCCCGCTGTTTCATCGCTCTTATGAGGCCGGTCAGGAGGTCCCCACAAAGTACTACTTACTGGGCATCCCCGATTTTTACAGCGAAAAGCAGGGACTTCACTTTGAAGAACTGTTTAACGGAATCTATTAGGAAGGAAGGGAACGCCATGCGAACGACCACACCGGCAGTCATCACTGTCTGGGGCGATTTTGCCTGCTGGACAAAACCGGAGTGCAAGGTGGAACGGCTGAGCTACCCCGTACCAACCCCCAGCGGCATCCGGGGACTGCTGGCCTCTATTTACTCCAAGCCGCCGGAATTTTACTGGCAGGTAAAGAAGATTGAAGTACTGAACCCCATTCGATTCACCACCTTCAAGCGCAACGTGGTCAAGAAAAAGCTGTCCTACAACAAGAGCAATCCGGCCAAATCCATCATTTCCATTGAGGATGAGCGCACCCAGCGCCAGTCCGTGGTGCTAAAGGACGTGCGCTACCGCATCACGGCGGAGATGGTGCTTCGCCCGGACTTTGGCGGCACGCCCCAGCAGCTCTATAACCAATTCCAGCGACGGGTGCAGCGGGGACAGAACTTTCTCCAGCCCTCAATGGGAACGCGGGAGTTTCCCGCCTACTACGAGTGGGGGGACACGGGAGAACTGCCCATCGACGAGAGCATCGACCTGGGACTGATGCTCTACGACGTGTTTGACCTGCACAAATGGAAGGTGGGCAAAAAGGCGGAGCCGTCTGTCTCCCTCTATCGGGCCAGCATGGAGCGGGGCGTCATTCAGGTGCCGCCCTACGACTCCCCGCTGGTACTAAAACCGGGAAAGGGGGCGAAGTCATGCTGACCGAACTGGCCCAATACGCCCGCGATCACGGACTGGCAGCCCAGCCGGGATTTAAGCCAAAATCGGTGAAGGGATACATCCATCTGTCCGCAGACGGGACATTTACCGGCGTAGAGGTGCTGGAGAGGGGCGCGGAACCGGTCTACGCGCCGGACATCGGCTCCGCCGCCAACGGCACCCGATACTGTAACCCGCTGGTGGAAAAGGCCAAAATCCCCCTGTGTATGGTGGAGGACGAGAAGAAGGATAAAAACATCCCCACCAAGCATGACTTTTTCCTGTCCATGCTGGACAGCGGGGTGGAATACGAACCGAAATTCAGCGTGATCGCCCAGGCCCTCCGCGACCAGGAAACCCGTGACTCCATCATCTCCGCACTGGTGAAAAACAAGCTGA
>JAJBTD010000186.1 GCA_020861055.1 Clostridiales bacterium
GTCCCGCTGGATGGCGGACGCTTCGCCACCAGCGACCTGAACGACCTGTATCGCCGGGTCATCAACCGGAACAACCGTCTGAAGCGCCTGATGCAGCTCAACGCCCCGGACATTATCGTCCGCAACGAGAAGCGGATGCTCCAGGAGGCGGTGGACGCCCTGATCGGCAACGGCCGCCGTGGCCGTGCCGTCACCGGCGCCAACAACCGCGCCCTCAAGAGCCTGTCCGATATGCTCAAGGGCAAGCAGGGCCGGTTCCGTCAGAACCTGCTGGGCAAGCGTGTGGACTACTCCGGCCGTAGTGTCATCGTGGTCGGCCCGGAGCTGAAGATCTATCAGTGCGGCCTGCCCAAGGAGATGGCGGTGGAGCTGTTCCGTCCCTTCATCATGAAGAAGCTGGTGCAGGACGGCGTGGCCAACAACATCAAGTCCGCCAAGAAGATGGTGGACAAGGGCCGTCCGGAGGTCTGGGACGCCCTGGACTTCGTCATCAAGGACCACCCTGTCATGCTCAACCGCGCCCCCACCCTGCACCGTCTGTCCATCCAGGCCTTTGAGCCGGTGCTGGTAGAGGGCCGGGCCATCAAGCTCCACCCCCTGGTCTGCACCCCCTTCAACGCCGACTTCGACGGCGACCAGATGGCCGTTCACGTCCCCCTGTCCGCCGAGGCCCAGGCAGAGGCCCGTATCCTGATGCTCTCCGCCAACAACCTCCTGCGGCCCCAGGACGGCGGCCCCGTCACCGTTCCCACCCAGGATATGGTGCTGGGCTCCTACTATCTAACCTACGAAAAGGACCCCCTCAACGACCCCGCCCGGAGCTACGAGACCGCCGCCGACGCCGCCAAAGCGTTGGACGCAGGCGAGGTCCGGTACGATGAGACCGTCTGGGTCCGCGACCCGGACACCAGCCGCTATCAGCCCTGGATCCGCACCACCGCCGCCCTGGCCGCCGAGGCCGCCGAAAAGGGCGAGCTGCCGGTGGAGGTCTACAAGGTCTTTTACGACGACAACGAGGCGCTGCTGGCCTATGAGGAGGCCATGCTCCGCCGTCCCAAGGAGCGGGAGCGCACCATTGACCTGTCCGACCCGGTGAACTTCGACGATCTGACCCTCCACGAGCCGATTCTGGTGCGGCGCACCGGCGTCTGCAACGGTCAGGAGATCACCCGGATGGTGCGCACCACCGCCGGCCGCCTGATCTTCAACTCCAAGGTGCCCCAGGACCTGGGGCTGGTGGACCGGACGAATCCGGAGAGCGCCCTCATTCCCGAGGTCAACGAGGTCTGCGGCAAGAAGCTGCTGAGCAAGCTCATCAAGGCCTGCATCCAGAAGCACGGCTTCGCCGTCTCCGCCACCATGCTGGACGACATCAAGGCCCAGGGCTACCACTACTCCACCGTGGGCTCCCTGACCGTCTCCATCTATGACATGACCATCCCCCCTGTCAAGTATCAGATGGTCTCCGATACGGAAAAGCTGGTAGTCAAGATCGAGAACCAGTACCGCCGGGGCTTCCTGACCAACGACGAGCGGTATCGCCTGGTGGTCAAGGAGTGGGAAAAGACCACTGCCGACGTCTCCAAGGCGCTGACCGACAACCTGGACCAGTACAACCCCATCTTCATGATGGCGGACTCCGGCGCCCGTGGCTCCCAGGCCCAGATCCGTCAGCTGGCCGGTATGCGCGGCCTGCTGGCCAACACCGCCGGTAAGACCATCGAGATCCCCATCAAGTCCAACTATCGTGAGGGCCTGTCAGTGCTGGAGTACTTCGTCTCCTCCAGAGGCGCCCGGAAGGGCCTGGCGGACACCGCTCTGCGGACCGCCGACTCCGGCTATCTGACCCGCCGTCTGGTGGACGTCTCCCAGGAGGTCATTGTCCGGGAGGAGGACTGCCAGACCGACGACGGCATCAGCGTCTACGAGATCTCCGAAAACGGTCAGGTCATTGAGACCTTTGGCGAGCGCATCAACGGCCGCTACGCCTGCGAGCCGATCACCGACCCGGAGACCGGCGAGGTGTTGTTCGACACCGAGACCATTCTGATGGAGTCCGACGCCAAGACCCTGGAGGCCCATGGCATCCACGAGGTCAAGGTGCGCAGCGTGCTCACCTGCCGGGCCAGAAATGGCGTCTGCTCCAAGTGCTACGGTCTGAACCTGGCCACCCAGGAGAGGGTGGGCATCGGCGAGGCCGTCGGCATTATCGCCGCCCAGTCCATCGGCGAGCCCGGCACCCAGCTGACCATGCGTACCTTCCACACCGGCGGCGTCGCCGGAGGCGACATCACTCAGGGTCTTCCCCGTGTGGAGGAGCTGTTCGAGGCACGCCGTCCCAAGAAGATGGCCCAGCTGGCGGAGATCAGCGGTCATGTGAAGATTGGCAATGTGAACAAGGGCACCCTCACCAGTGTGGACATCACCGGCGACGACGGCGCTGTGGTCAGCTATATGCTGCCCCATGCCCAGCTGCTGGTCAAGGACGGAGACTATGTGGAGAAGGGCTTCCAGCTGGTGCCCGGCGCACTCTATCCCCAGGACGTGCTCCGCATCCGTGGCATCCACGCCCTCCACGAATATCTGGTCAAGGAAGTGCTCAAGCCCTATCGCAGCCAGGGCGTTGACATCCACGACAAGCACATTGAGGTCATCTGCCGCCAGATGATGCGGAAGGTCCGCGTGGAGGAGGCCGGCGACTCCGATCTGCTCTCCGGCTCCACCATCAACCTGACCACCTTTGACGACGCAGTTGCCGCCGTTCAGGCCCGGATCGACGCCGGGGAGACCCATGAGGACGGCACTCCTCTGGTACTCCCCACCAGCACCCGTCTGTTGCTGGGCATCACCAAGGCATCCCTGGCCACCGACTCCTTCCTGTCCGCCGCCTCCTTCCAGGAAACCACCAAGGTACTCACCGAGGCCGCCATCTGCGGCAAGGTGGACCACCTCCGGGGCCTGAAGGAGAACGTCATCATCGGCAAGCTCATCCCCGCCGGCACCGGTCTGGAGCAGTTCCGGGTGGAGGACCCCATCCCGGATGAGACGGATTCCGAGACGGCTGAGTCCGCAGACGGCGCTCCCGCCGCCGAGGACGGCCGCCAGCCCGATCTGGCCGAGGCGCTCTCCTCCGCTGCGGAGGAGGCTCTCTCCGGCGGCGATGACGAGGACGGCCTGTTCCTGGAGGAGTGATATTTCGCTCCCCTTCCCAGGCGTCGTCTCTGAAAAACGCTATCCGGGGCAAGCCGCAGGAGTAGGGAAAAATCCTGCGCCCCCGCCCAATCCGTATCCCCCTCAAAAACGAAGGACACCCCGAACCGCAGCGGTTCGGGGTGTCCTTTTCTCTTCGGGCAAAAGCAAAATATACCAAATTGTCAACGGATTATGCCAGATTATCAACAGATTTTGCCAAGACTCTTGTAATTTTACCCCACTTTGATAAAATTATATTATCCACTACGGACAGCACAGAGGAGGATCGCCATGCAATATCAAATCAACAACACCAATTACTGTACCTTCGATACCTTCGAGGTGAACAAGCTGCCCGGCCGCAGCTACTTCATTCCCTATCCCGACCGGAAGAGCGCCGACGCCGTCGTCCCCAAGGAGAAGCGGTACGCCTCCCCTAAGGTACAGTGCCTGAACGGGACGTGGGACTTTAAGTTCTATCCTCTCCCCAAAGAGCTGCCGGAGACCTTGGACACAGACCTGGTATCCTTCGATACCATGGACGTCCCCGCCTGCTGGCAGTTCCGGGGGTATGACCGTCCGTTTTATGTCAACATCCGCTATCAGTTTCCCTACAGGCCCCCGGAGATCCCCACCACGGAGAAGGCGGGGAAGGTGTTCTCCTGGACCGGCTGCGATCAGGGCATTTCCCTGCGCTATAAGGACCCAGGGGAGGAGTACAATTTTGTGGGGGTCTATCGCCGCGCCATCACGGTGGATGACCCGGAGAAGAATTATGTCATCTCCTTCCTGGGCGTAGCCTCCTGCCTGGACCTCTATCTGAACGGGGAATTTGTGGGCTACTCTGAGGGCGCCCACAACACGGCGGAGTTCGACTTGACCGGAAAGCTGAACGCCGGAGAGAATGAGCTGGTGGCGGTGGTGCACCGCTGGTGCAACGGCACCTATCTGGAGGGCCAGGACATGTTCCGCAACAACGGCATCTTCCGGGACGTGCTGCTGCGGGTCAGCGACCCCGCTGATCTGTGGGATATCGATGCCCGGACAGAGAAAAAGGGAGATGGCTACACCCTGGCCCTGAAGGCGGAGACTCTGTCCGACACCGACGTGACCTTCACTCTGGAGGGGCCAGGAGTCACCCGGACGGCCACCGTCCGGGCCAAGGGGAAAAAGGCAGCGGTAACCTTTGACGATTTGAAGGTGACCGAGTGGAACGCCGAGGAGCCGGTACTGTACAATCTCTATTATGAGACCGCCTCCGGCTGCGTGAAGGAGCGCATCGGCTTTAAGACGGTGGAGATTCGGGACGATGTGTTCCTGGTCAACGGCCGGAAGATCAAGTTCCACGGGGTGAACCACCACGACACCAGCGCCACCAACGGCTACACCATGACGCCGGAGGAGATCGAGCGGGATATTCAGGTCTGTAAGGAATTCAACATCGACACCATCCGCACCTCCCACTATCCCCCCGACCCCCTGCTGCTGGAGCTGGCAGATGAGCAGGGTATCTACATCGTGGACGAAAATGACCTGGAGACCCACGGCACCTTCGCCCACCAGCTGCCTCCCACCTACAACTCCATCAGCCACGACCCCAAGTGGCAGGCCCACTATGTTGACCGGATTACCCGGCTCTATCAGCGGGACAAGGTGCACAGCAACACCGCTATCGTCATGTGGAGCCTGGGCAACGAGGCGGGCGGCTACGCCAACACCGACGCCATGTACGACTACCTCAAGGCTCACTCCTCCCTCCCCGTCCACTACGAGAGCGCCGTCCACTGCAAGCGCATCGCCTATGACGTGGGCAGCGAGATGTATCCCTCGGTGAAGATGGTCCATGACGTGGGCGAGAAAAAGCGGAGACAGAAGCCCCTGAACGACCGGCCCTACTTCCTCTGCGAATACGCCCACGCCATGGGTGTCGGCCCCGGCAATATGGATGCCTACTGGCAGGAGATCTACAAGTACGACAGCCTGATGGGCGGTTGTGTGTGGGAGATGGTGGACCACGCCATTCTCCACGAGGATGGCAGCTACACCTACGGCGGCGACCATGGAGAGTGGGAGCACGACAAGAACTTCTGCGTGGACGGCATTTTCTACCCCGACCGGCGGCCCTCCACCGGGGCGCATATCACCCGGTTCATCTATCGTCCCATCCGGGTGACCCACCTCTCCGGCAACACCTATGAGCTGTTCAACACCACCGCCTTCTCCGATGGGCGGCGCTATCGGCTGGAGTTCCGGTGGAACGACGGCAGCCGGCAGACCGTCATTCCGGAGGTCGGGCCTCTGAGCAGGGCCAACGTTATCGTCAAGCCGGGCAAGCTCACTGACGGCGAGGCGCGGGCCATCGTAGTGACCACCGACGCCAAGACGGGCCGCCAGGTGGCGGAGGAGGAGGTCGTCCTGGAGCGGCGTCTCCCCAAGGCCCCGGAGCAGCGGAGCAGCCTGCCCGTGGGCGCCCAGGTGACGGGAAGCGGTCTGCGGCTGGTTCTCTCCAGCGGCGAGGTGCTGACGGCGGCGGACCCGTCCACCATCCTGTTCCGGGTGGGGACGGACAACGACACCGACCCCCTTTATCGCAACACCATGGCCCCCTACTGCGCCCAGACCGAGGAAAATGTCTCTGTGGAGGAGACGGAGACCGGCGTTCAGGTGGTCACAAAGGTCAGCAACAAAAAGAACAAATTTACCGTCACCGATACCTATGAGGGGACAGCAGAGGGCATCCTGGTGACCAGCAGGCTCCACTGCACCTCCGGCAAGGGCATCGTCCCCCGGTTCGGCAAGAGCTTCCGGCTGGACGGCAGCTTTGACCAGGTGGACTATGTGGGCCGCACAGGAGAGTCCTATGCGGACATGAAGGAGCAGTTCCCCATCGCCCCCGTCTCCTGCGCCGTCTCCGACATGACCGAGCCGAACATCCGGCCTCAGGAGAGCGGCAACCGGTGCGACTGCACCCTTGCCTCCGTCTCCAACGGGAAAGACCGGGTCACCTTCCAGGCGGTGGAGCAGCCCTTCGAGCTGGGTATCAAGCCCTACAGCGACCGGGAGCTGATGACCATGCGCCATCAGAAAGATGAAACGCCCACCGGCACCTACGTCACCATCCAGGCCTTCCAGCAGGGCATCGGCACCGGTAGCTGCGGCCCCTCCGTGGCCCCGGAGTTCCAGTATCCCGCCACTCAGGACTATGAGCTGAAATTCCTGATCCGGGTTGAGTAAGCAGGTTTTCCCATCAAAAGCCCGGAGGCGTGCCTCCGGGCTTTTCAGCTCTGTCATCACCTGAAATGCAAAAAAACGGCGTGACCGAAAGGGTCACGCCGTTTTGCAGCCTGTCAAAGAACTACCCCTCCACCCCCATTTCTGGTATAATAAAGGAAAT
>JAJBTD010000053.1 GCA_020861055.1 Clostridiales bacterium
AGCACTATCTGCGCAAGCACGGCCCCAACGCCTATTACGGCCAGAAGAAACGGGACTGATCAGATCCGTCGGGCGGTCTCCAGGGCCAGCTCTACCATCCGGGCAAAGCCGATCTGCCGTTCCTGGGCGGTGAGCCGCTCTCCCCGGAGGATGTGGTCGGACACGGTGCAGATGGCCAGGGCGTTGCCGCCCCAGCGGGCGGCGTTCATGTAGAGGGCGGCGCTCTCCATCTCCACCGCCAGAACTCCCATCTTCCGCCAGCTCTCGTTGGTCCGGAGGGCCTGGGGCAGCCCCTCCTCGTCCCCGTAAAACCAGTCTGAGGACAGGAGATTGCCCACATGGAAGGGCAGGCCCCGCCCCTCAGCGGCGGCGACACAGGCTTGCAGCAGAGAAAAAGAGCAGAGCGGCGCAAAGCTGCCGGGCAGGCGGTACTGCTCCGCCCAGCTGCTGTCGGTGGAGGCCCCCTGGGCGATGACGATGTCTCTCAGCCGCACCTCCGGCTGAATGGCCCCCGCCGAGCCGATGCGGATGATATTCCGCACGCCAAAAAAGCGGAACAGCTCATAGGAATAGATGCCCATGGAGGGCATTCCCATGCCGGAGGCCATGACGGAGATGCGGGTGTCTCCGTAAAGGCCGGTGTAGCCCTGCACCCCCCGGACGTTGTTGACCAGAACGGCGTCCCGCAGGAACTGCTCCGCGATCCATTGGGAGCGCAGCGGGTCGCCGGGCATGAGGACAGTCTCTCCAAAATCCTCCGGACGGGCCTGGATGTGAGGGGTGGGATAGTTCGGCATGACGATTCCTCCTGCGGTTTTTCTGGGAACAGTATAGCATGAAAAAATACTTTTGTAAAGGAACACAACGCCGCCGGACGGGACTGCCCCGCCTGGCGGCGTTGAACGTGTGTTTCCAAAGGGAATGACTCAGTCGGCAAACAGCGGGGTGGAGAGATACCGGTCGCCGGTGTCCGGGAGGAGCACCACGATGGTCTTGCCCTCGTTCTCCGGGCGCTGGGCGATCTGCAGCCCCGCCCACAGGGCGGCCCCGGAGGAGATGCCCACCAGCACTCCCTCGGCTCTGCCGAACTCCTTGCCGGTGGCAAAGGCGTCCTCGTTGGTCACAGGGACGACCTCGTCATAGACGCTGGTGTTGAGCACGTCGGGGACAAATCCTGCGCCGATGCCCTGAATTTTATGCGCTCCGCCCACGCCCTTGCTCAGCACCGGGGAGGAGGCGGGCTCTACGGCCACCACCCGAACAGCGGGATTCTGTCCCTTCAAATACTCGCCTACGCCGGTGACGGTGCCGCCGGTGCCCACGCCGGCCACGAACACGTCCACCTGGCCGTCCGTATCCGCCCAGATCTCCGGGCCGGTGGTGGCTCTGTGGACGGCGGGGTTGGCGGGATTGACAAACTGGCCGGGGATAAAGCTGTTGGGGATCTCCTTCGCCAGCTCGTCGGCCCTGGCGATGGCTCCCTTCATCCCCTTGGCCCCGTCGGTGAGCACCAGCTCCGCGCCGTAGGCCTTCATCAGCTGGCGGCGCTCCACGCTCATGGTCTCCGGCATGACGATGATAATGCGGTAGCCCCTGGCGGCGGCGACTGAGGCCAGGCCGATGCCTGTGTTGCCGGAGGTGGGCTCGATAATGACGGAGCCCTCCTTCAGCAGCCCCTTCGCCTCAGCGTCGTCGATCATGGCCTTGGCGATCCGGTCCTTTACGGAGCCGGCGGGGTTTAGATACTCCAGCTTGCCCAGCAGACGGGCCTTGAGGCCGTACTTGCGCTCCAGATGGGTGAGCTCCAGTAGCGGGGTCTTGCCGATGAGCTGATCGGCGGATGTATAGATGTTGGACATGGTTCATTCCTCCTGAATTGAGTTGAGATCGGGTTCTATCTGCCGCACCCGGCGGCACATTCGGTCAGCGTCCGGGCCGACATCGCCGGGGGAACGGGGCTTGCTCTCTCATAAAACCAACCTCCCCAGTGGGTTTAGTGGGATAATATACCTCTTTGCCCGGATTGTCAAGGGGGATGGGGAAAATATTTTGCCCCGCCCCATTTCAAAAATTTTTTCTCAAAAGCCGTACTTCCCTATTGACAAGGTGGGAAAATGCGTGGTATGATGCTCCACAAGCAAAACAGAATCCCCGAAAGACGATGAAGAGGAGAGTAGGCAGGCAGATACGTCCCAGAGAGCCTCGGTTGGTGAAAAGAGGCACGGAAGGGCTTGCTGAACATGGCCTTGGAGTTGCGCAGCCGACTGTGATTTCCCATATAGGCTGCGACGGGTGCGCCCGTCATCGCGCAGGAGTTTGTTGGAACTCTGTAAGGCCGGTTTCGTGAGGAGCCGGTGAATCAAGGTGGTACCACGGCGCGTCAGCGCACGTCCTTGAAGCGAAAGGCTTCAAGGGCTTTTTTATTTGCAGAATGAAGAAAGGAGACTGCCGCCTGTGAGTGAGTCCATTATTCGTGTCCGGCATCTGACCAAGACCTTCGGCGAGGGGGAGCACTCCCTGGACGCCCTGAAGGACATCAACTTGGACGTACAGGAGGGAGAGATCTACGGCATTATCGGCCTGTCCGGAGCGGGGAAGAGCACCCTGGTGCGGTGCCTGAACCTGCTGGAACGGCCCACCCAGGGGAGCGTGGTGGTCAACGGCCAGGAGATGACTTCCCTCTCTGAGAAAGAGCTGCGGAAAGCCCGCCGGTCTGTGACCATGATCTTTCAGAGCTTCAACCTTCTCATGCAGCGCACCTGCTTGGCCAACGTCTGCTTCCCCATGGAGATCAGCGGCGTACCCAAGGCCAAGGCAAGGCGGCGGGCGCTGGAGCTGCTGGAGATCGTAGGGCTGGAGTCCAAGGCGGACGTCTACCCGGTGCAGCTCTCCGGCGGGCAGTGCCAGCGGGTGGCCATCGCCCGCGCCCTGGCCACCGACCCCAAGGTGCTCCTGTGCGACGAGGCCACCTCCGCCCTAGACCCCACTACCACCGCCTCCATCCTGGCGCTGCTCAAGGAGCTGAACCAGAAGCTGGGGGTGACGGTAGTAGTCATCACTCACCAGATGAGCGTCATCGAGGAGATCTGCGGCCGGGTGGCCATCCTGGACAACGGCTCCATCGTCGAGGAGGGGCTGGTCACCGACATCTTCTCCCATCCCAAGACCGACGCCGCCCGGCGGCTGGTCTATCCCAACGGCGTGCCGGAGACCATGGTGGCCGCCCACGGCAGCCGGACGGTGCGGGTGGCCTTCAACGGCGGCACCGCCTATCAGCCCCTGATCGCCTCCCTCGCCATCGACTGCGGGGTGAAGGTGAACATCCTGGGGGCGGACACCCGGAACATCGACGGTAAGGCCTTCGGCACCATGCTCCTGGGATTGCCGGAGGACCCCAACGAGGCCGCCAAGGCCCTGAGCTACATTCGCTCCCAGCCCCAGATCACCGCAGAGGAGGTAGAAAACGATGCTTGAGGTATTTACCGCCGCCTTTTGGGAGCAGTACGGCGCGCTGCTCTGGGAGGAGACGCTGAACACCCTGGTCATGGTGAGCGTCTCCACCGTCTTTGCCTATCTGCTGGGTCTGCCCTTGGGGATATTGCTCATCCTCACGGGAGAGCATGGCATCCGGCCCCACAAGCGGTTCAACCAGGTGGTGGGATGGATCATCAACGTGGGCCGGTCCCTCCCCTTTATCATTCTGATGATCGTCCTGATGGACTTCACCAAGCTCATCGTGGGCACCAAGATCGGCGTGAAGGGGGCCATCGTCCCCCTGGTCATCTCCGCCGCCCCCTTTATCGCCCGGATGGTGGAGAGCTCTCTCAGCGAGGTGGACGCCGGTGTGGTGGAGGCGGCCCAGTCCATGGGGGCGTCCACCTTCCAGATCATCTGGAAGGTCTATCTCCCGGAGGCCCGGCCCTCCCTCATCCTGGGCGGCTCCATCTCCATGATCACCATCCTGTCCTACACCGCCATTGCAGGAGCGGTGGGCGCGGGCGGCCTGGGCAACCTGGCCATCCGCTACGGCTACAACCGGAAGGTGGACTCCATGCTGTTCATCACCGTCGTCCTGCTCATCGTGCTGGTGCAGATCATCCAGTCCGTTTTCAGCCGCGTGTCGGCCCATACCGACAAGCGTTTGAAATAATCACATCTCTTACTGTAAGGAGGAACACACCATGAAGAAGAAACTGCTTGCCCTGATCCTTGCTCTGGCGATGGCTCTGGCTCTGGCTGCCTGCGGCAGCGGAGATACCACCGACGACACTGCCGCCACCACCCAGGACACCACCACCACCGAGGAGGCCGAGGACACCGCCGAGGAGACCGAGGACGCCGACGCGGAGGAGACTGAGGACGCCGACACCGACGCCGAGGAGACCTCCGGCGACGAGGATGCCGACTCCGAGACCACCGTGCTCCGGGTCGCCGCCTCTCCCACCCCCCACGCTGAGATTCTGGAGCAGGTGGTGGACGTGCTGGCCGAGCAGGGCATCGAGCTGATCATCACCGAGTATGACGACTACATCGTGCCCAACACCGCCGTAGAGGAGGGCGAGGAGGACGCCAACTACTTCCAGCATCAGCCCTATCTGGACCAGTTCAACGAGGAGAACGGCACCCATCTGGTGAGCGTGGCCGCCATCCACTATGAGCCCTTCGGCATCTATCCCTGCACCAAGACCTCTCTGGATGAGCTGGAGGAGGGCGACGTGGTGGGCGTGCCCAACGACGCCACCAACGAGGCCCGCGCTCTGCTGCTGCTCCAGGATGCCGGTCTGATCACCCTGGCTGACGGCGTGGGCCTGGAGGCCACCACCAACGACATCGTGGACAACCCCTATAACCTGACCTTCCTGGAGGTGGAGGCCGCCATGCTGCCCAACCTGACCACCGAGTGCGCCATCGCCGCCATCAATGGCAACTACGCCCTCCAGGCGGGCTTCTCCTCCGCCGCCGACGCCCTGGTCACTGAGGACGCCGAGTCTGAGGCCGCCCAGACCTACGCCAACGTCATCGTGGTGAAGGAGGGCAACGAGGGCAACCCCGCCGTTCAGGCTCTGGTGGAGGCCCTCCAGTCCGAGGCCGTCCGGGAGTACATCGAGGCGACCTATGAGGGCAACGTGCTGCCCATCTTCTGATCCGACTTCGCGTTGACAGAACTGCAAACCCAAAAAACCGGCCGACAGGAGCAGCGCTCCCGTCGGCCGGTTGATATTTGTGCAGTTCTGCGGTTTACCAGCCGCCGTTGCCGCCGTAGGGGTTGGAGTAGCCGTAGCCATAGCTGTAGCCGTAGCTGTACTCGTCGGTGGTGGAGTCCTCGGTGGTGGAGTCGTCTGCCGCGCTGTCCGGTACCTCCTCGTCCAGGGTGACGACGATGGTGTAGTAGGTGCCGTCCCGATAGACGGTCAGCGTCATCTCCTCACCGGCCTTGTGGTTGTTCTTGGCGTCCACCAGCTCCTCATAGGTGGTGATGTCCGTCCCGTCCACCTGGGTGATGATGTCGCCTACCTGGAGACCGGCGGTCTCGGAGCAGGAGCCGCTCTCCACCGACATGACGTAGGCGCCTACCACCATGTTGGAATACTGCTGGGCGGTGATGCTGCTGACGGTGGACACGGAGATGCCCAGGTAGGGCTTGCCGGTGATATAGCCGTAGGTGATCAGGTCGTCCAGCACATCCAGAGCGTCGTTGATGGGGATGGCGAAGCCGATGCCCTCGATGGTGGCGGTGCTGGAGGAATAGCCGGAGCTGGAATACTTGGCGTTGACGATGCCGATGACCTCGCCGTATTCGTTAAACAGAGGACCGCCGGAGTTGCCGGAGTTCACGGTGCAGTCCGTCTGGAGGACGTTCATCACCGTGCCGTCGTCCATGGTCAGGGCCCGATCCAGACCGGAGACGGTCCCGGTGGTCAGGGTGTTGGCGAAGGTGCCCAGGGCGTTGCCGATGGCGGTGACGGTGGAGCCGACGGCCAAAGCATCGGAATCGCCCAGCACAACGGAGGTGAGGCCGGTAGCCTCGATCTTGAGGACCGCCAGGTCTGCGTCCTCGTCGCCGCCCACATAGGTTGCCTCATAGCTGGTGGAGTCGATAAAGGTGCAGGAGATGGCCTGATAGCCGTCCACCACATGGTAACAGGTGAGGATGTACCCGTCCTCCGAGATGACGAAGCCGGTGCCTGCGCCCACCCCGTCGGAGGTCTGGACCTCGATGCTGACCACCGAGTTGGAATAGGCCTCGTAGATCTGGCTGGGGGTCATGGTGCCGTCCTCCGAGGTGGCGGCGCTGCTGGAGGAGGTGTCCCGGTCGCTGACCTGGATATCCACGGAGGATTCCGTGTCCTCTGTGCTGTCAGAGTCGTCTGAGATGTTCTCAGTGTTGGTATCGCCGTTCTCCGTAGAGGAGCTGCTCAGGGAGCTGAACAACAGATAGGCCCCGCCTACCCCTGCGGCTCCGCCGATCAGCAGGCAGACCAGAACGATGGCGACGATCTTCCCCACGCCGGATTTCTTCTGTTTTCTGGGAGGCCTGGGGGGCGGCGTGGCGGTCCCGCGGCCGGAATAGTTGAGGAGG
>JAJBTD010000044.1 GCA_020861055.1 Clostridiales bacterium
GGAAATGGTTGGTTCTGATTACAGCTTTATTGGTAGCGCTTTCTCTTGCTTCGTGCGGCAGCGCCAGTACAACTGCGACCGATACCGAAACGGCGACCGATACTGAAACGGTGACGGAAGACGCTGCTGCGGCAGAGGAACCGGAGGAAACACAAGAACCGGAGGAGACGGAAGAACCGGAGGAAACCGAAGAGCCAGCGGAAACCGAGGAGGCCGTAACCGATACAGCGGAACAGGAAGACGAGCCGAGTGCGGATGAAACCGAAACAAATGCGGAGGACAGCGCTGAGACAGCGGCAGCCGGGGAAGCTGGGGCGTATATTGATTTTGACGACATGAGTTTTTATGTTAACGGCACAAAATATACCCTCGGCGTATCCACTTTGCAGGATATGATCGACGGCGGAGTTCCGTTTGATGAGGATGACCTTGCAAATGCAGGCAATAATCTGAATTCCAACTATCAGTCCAGCGGATTCGAGATCGTCCTGGGTGAGTACTGGGGCGCTCAGGTCTATGTGTTAAATGATACGGATGAAAACAAGACAGTCTCGGAGTGCTATATCAACGAGATTTACCTGCCGGTGAAGACGGATGAAACGCAGGACATTCTGAGCTTTGCGTTCCCTGTGGATATCACCATGGAAGAGCTTGTTGCCAACGCAGGAGAACCGGATGAGACCAGCCATTATGACGGTGATAACGGTTATTATACCGATACCTATGAGTACATAAAGGAATCTGAGGTATATTACAGTGACAGCAAATATAAGTTTGAATTTACGAATGGAGAGCTGAGATATATCACGATTACATACATGCCGTAAGGAAATGAGAAGGGGGATGTCAAGCCTCTGGTCCGGGGAGATGTCCATGTTGCCGTCCAGGGCGGGACGCTGCATGGCCTGGGCGGAGCCTGTCCCTACAACAACTGGAGCTACCTGACGGACACCACCGACACCTATTATGGCGGGGTCCTGGCTATCGGAAAGCCGGACGGGGCCGGAACGGTGACGGTTCGGGGCGAGAGCCCCTTCGGCAGCGCTGAGGCTGTGGTGACCTGTCGGGGCTGAGCAAATGGAATAACGACAAATGCACTGACCGCCGCAGCGTTGTCTGCGGCGGTCAATGGCTGTTTGGGACGTATTTGGCGTTTGCACGGTCTAAAACCAGGGAAGAATAGACAAAATAGGCCGGAGAGCGCTGACGGTACCTTAAAATTTTGGAGAAATCGGAAGAAAGTGTAGATATTTGGCGAAAGCTATGGTATAGTAACAGATACTGAGCAGAGAATGTGCGCTGCCCAGAGCAGAACGGAACAGGGGCGGGACCTCCGGACGCCCTGACGATACGGGAGCGAGCCTATGGACAAGAAGAAAATGGGAATCTTGATCGGCATTCTGGTGGTGCTGATCGGTCTGGGAGTGGGTATTTATGTCTATTCCCAGGGCGATCACAGCGGGCCGAGCGTGACCCTGGTCAACGATTTTGAGACGGACTACGGGGAGAGCATCGGCCTGTATGACCTGGTGCGTTCTGTCTCGGATGACAGTGCTTATGAGATATCCATCACCAGCGGGGGAGACGTGTCCTCCGACGGCCTCTCCACCGTCTTTGACGAGGCAGGAAGCTATACGGTGGAAATTACTGCTGTGGACGAGTATGAGAACACGACCGTCAAGACGGCCGCAGTGACCATTCTGGACTCCAAGCCCCCCACTATCACCGCCTCGGATATCACCATCTCTCTGGGAGACAGCGTGGACTATCACACGGGCGTCACCGCCTCAGACGAGATGGACGGCAATCTGACCGGCCAGATTCAGGTGGATACCAGCCAGGTAGATGAGACGAAGGCGGGAGTATACCCCGTCATCTATACGGTCACGGACAGCTCAGGCAACGAGGCGGTGCTGCGCATCGCCCTTACCATTCAGAACCCGGAGGCCAAATCGGTGACTCTGAGCCAACAGAGTCTCTCTCTGGACGGAAACAGCCATTATCAGCTCACTGCCACCGTTTCCCCCAGCAATTGGACAGGGAGCGTTGTCTGGACCTCCAGCAACAGCAATGTGGCTGTGGTATCCGATGGACTGGTCACCTGGGTAGGAGTGGGGAGCTGTACCATCACCGCTACGGCGGGAGATGCCTCTGCCCAGTGTCAGGTGACCTGCGGCTATGTCAGCGTGACCTCTCTCAAGCTCAGCAGCAGCACGCTGAAGCTGGACTACGCGGAAAGCGAAGAGCTGACGGCGACGGTGATTCCGTCCAACTGGAGCGGCAGCGTCGTTTGGACGACCAGCGATGCGGCTGTGGCCTCTGTGTCCGATGGAGTAGTGACCTGGATGGGCCAGGGGACGTGCGTCATCACCGCCTCCGCCGACGGCAGGACCGCCAGCTGTACAGTGACCTGCAATGAGCCGGAGATCGAGTCCATTGAGATCGCCGAGGACAGCGTCACGCTGGCGGCGAACAAGACATACACGCTAAAGCCGACGATTACGCCCTCGGTGTGGTCCGGAGATGTGACCTGGACCAGCAGCAACGAATCGGTTGCCATAGTGGAGAACGGCGTTGTGCAATGGGTAGGCGAGGGCACCTGCACCATCACAGTTGCGGCGGGAGAATGTACCGACAGCGTGGAGGTGACCTGCGAGGCGGAGAGCTCCATCTGGGACGAGATCTTTGGAACCGGCAGCGATGAAGATACAGACGACGAGGATACGGGTGACGCCGGATAACGCCCGATAGAACAGTTCCGCTTGGCTCCGGGACGGGAAACCCCCTGTCCCGGAGCTTTTGCAACCAGAGGAGAGAGGACCCATGAACATTACCATACCTACAGCGCCCTTGGGCCTGCTCCATCGCCTGAATGGAGCAGGTTATGTGGCCTATGTGGTGGGAGGCTGCGTCCGGGACGCCATTATGGGCCGAACGCCCAGCGATTGGGATATCTGCACCAGCGCCCTGCCCCAGCAGGTCATCGACCTGTTCTCTGACCATGCGGTGGCAAAAACAGGACTTCAGCATGGCACGGTCATGGTCATTGAGGACGGAGTGGGATACGAGATCACCACCTTCCGCACCGACGGGGCCTATTCCGACCACCGGCACCCGGACCGGGTGGAGTTTGTCTCCAGCCTCCGGGAAGACCTGGCCCGAAGGGATTTTACCATCAATGCCATGGCCTACCACCCGGAGCAGGGCCTGGTGGACTGCTTCGGCGGCAGGGAGGACCTGGCGGCGGGACTTGTCCGCTGTGTGGGCGATCCGGATCGACGGTTTCAGGAGGACGGGCTGCGGCTGCTCCGGGCGCTTCGGTTCGCCGCCCGATTCGGCTTCCGGATCGAGGAGAGGACGGGAGCTGCCATGTGCCGGAATCGGAGCCTCCTGGACAGCATTGCCGTGGAGCGCATCTTTGTCGAGCTGAAAGGGTTTCTGGTGGGGCAGGGGGTTGGCCCCCTCCTGCGGGAGTACCGGGATTTGATCGCCCAGGTGCTGCCGGAGCTGGAGCCCATGTTTGACTTCCAGCAGCACAACCCCCACCACTGCTGGGACGTGTGGGAGCACACCGTTCGGGCAGTGGAGGCGGTGGAGCCAGAGACCGCTCTGCGGCTGACTATGCTGTTTCACGACTGCGGCAAGCCGGACTGTTTTACCCAGGACGAGGACGGAGTAGGGCACTTCTACCGTCACGGCCACCGGAGCGAGGAGCTGGCCGCTCAGATGCTGACCCGTCTGCGCTGCGACAACCGGCTGCGAAAGCAGGTGCTGCTCCAGGTGCGCACCCATGACCAGCCCCTGCCCCAGACGGAGGCCGCCGGACGGCGGTTCCTCAACCGGATGGGGGAGGAGGGGGCGCTCCAATCCCTGGCGGTCCATCGGGCGGATATGCTGGCCCAGGCTCCGGAGACCTGGCCGGAGAAGCAGCTGTTGCTGGACAATGCCGAGGGCATCCTCCGGGACCTGCTGGAGCAGCGGGCCTGCTTCGGCGTCAAAGACCTGGCGATCAACGGCGGCGACCTGATCGCTTTGGGCTACCGGCCCGGCCCCGCCCTGGGCGGAGAGCTGAACCGTCTGCTGGAACTGGTGCTGGATGGTTGCCTTACCAACGAGCGGGAGACGCTGTTGGAGCAGGCGGGGAGTGACCTGGGAAGAATCTAAAACAGAAGCCAGTTTCACAAAAAAGATTTCTTAAAGACTTCTTAATTATGCCCGCAAAAGATTGACAATGCGGATACTTCCATGATACCATATTCCTGAGAATAAGGTAAAGCTGTACCGGTTCAATGGAAGGGGTGTCCAGGATGAATCCAAAGGCTCAGACAAAACGCAATTTTCTGATTTTGCTGGGGGCAGTGCTGGCCGTGGTGCTGATCGTACTGTGCGTATGGAAGCTTTTTTCCTGCACTGTTACCGTCCCTAACGACAGGGGAGAGATCTTCTCCATCAACGCCTCCCTGGTGAAGTCGGTGGCGATCATCGATGGAAACACAGGGGAGCAGACGGCGTATACAGATTCAGAGGATGTTCAGACAATCGTTAGCGCTCTCAATGGGCTGCGGTATGACAGCTGTGAGGACTTTCCGGAGTGGAATGACC
This sequence comes from Clostridiales bacterium, assembly GCA_020861055.1. GTDB lineage: Bacteria > Bacillota > Clostridia > Oscillospirales > Oscillospiraceae > Onthomonas. Next base: position 4,603 of record JAJBTD010000044.1, read on the forward strand.
GATCCGGCTATGACAAGTGGGTGGTCGTTACCCTGGCAACGGGGCAGACCTTTGAGTTCGACTACTCCGAAGGGGTGGTAAATATTCCCTGGTATCACTGCTACTGCGACACGGTGAGCCTGGATGCCTTTGCCTGAACCCTGCTTTATCGTGGTGATGCGATTTGATGAAAAGTCTGCAAAAAGTGAAAAAAGTCTGTAAAATCCCGCAGGAGAGCCTTGCCAAGAAGGGAAAAATGGGCTATGATGTTGCTGTGCAGGCCGGGATACGTTTCCGGACCAGGCACAAATAAGCAGCATATCCCATGGCCCACTGGGGCATTTCATCAGAATGTGAGGGATTTATATGGAAAACGCAGTGAGACGCATCGGCGTACTGACCAGCGGCGGCGATTCCCCCGGCATGAACGCGGCGGTCCGGGCGGTGGTTCGGACGGCTCTGTCACGGGGCATCGACGTTATCGGCATCCGCAGAGGCTGGAGCGGCCTGATCAGCGGAGACGTGTACCGGATGGACGGGGACTCCGTGGCCCACATCATCAACCGTGGCGGCACGATTCTCTACACAGCCCGCTGTGAGGAGTTCAAAACCGAGGAGGGCCAGCAGAAGGCGGTGGCCACCTGCAAGCTCCTGGGCATCGAGGGCGTAGTAGCCATCGGCGGCGACGGCACCTTCCGGGGCTGTCTGGCTCTGTCCCGCCACGGTATTTCGGTGGTGGGTATCCCCGGCACCATCGACAACGACATCGGCTGCACCCATTACTCCATCGGTTATGACACCGCTGCCAACACCGCTATTGAGGCCATCGACCGGCTGAGGGATACCATGCAGTCCCACGAGCGCTGCTCCGTGGTGGAGGTCATGGGCCATCGGGCGGGAAATCTGGCGCTCTATGTGGGCATCGCCACCGGCGCCACCGCCGTTCTGATGCCGGAGCATCCCTGGGATTTCCAGAAGGATGTGGCGGAGCGCATCCGCAACGCCCGGCTCCATGGCAAGAGCCACTTTATGATCATCGTAGCGGAGGGAGCCTTCAACAACGACGAGATCATGAAGAACCCCGGTAGCGCTGCCAAGGTGGCGGAGATGATTCACGACGAGCTGGGCATCGAGCCTCGCGTCACCGTCCTGGGCCATATCCAGCGGGGCGGAAGTCCCAACGCCAGAGACCGTGTCACCGCTACCCGTATGGGATACTGGGCGGTGGAGTGCCTGGCCGCCGGGAAAAATAACCGGGTTGTCTGCCACCAGGGCGGCACCATCTGCGACATGGACATGGAAGAGGCTCTGGAGATCCCCCACAGCATCAGCGTGTCCGAGGAGCGCGTGCTCCAGGCCATGACCGGCTTCGAGGACTGAGCACAGGATACATAGATAGATGGATGATGCCCGACGCCGTTTCCGGCGTCGGGCGCTGTCTGTTTTACGAGACAGAATGTGAATGATTCTTTCATCCGCTTCGAATCCCTTGACAATCCGGGAGCGGGACGGTAGTATGATAGCAGTGAAAGTGAAATGAAATCTCCCCACAGAATAGAGAGGTAACACATATGAGAAAAAAAATCATTGCTCTGCTGCTGGCGGCAGCGCTGCTGGCTTCCACTCTCTGCGGATGCAGCTCTCAGGCGGCGGACAGCTTTTTCCAGACCGCTGAGGAGATGGGGCAGCTGGAGGATGCAGCGGTTGCTCTGGTGATTCCCTATCACGGGGTCAGTCTGGCGGTGGACGGCTTTATCTGTCGCTCCAGCAAGACGGCTGACCTGACCATCTCCTTTGTGGGGACGGACGGACAGGACGGAGAGTGGACAGAGCTGCGCATCGATGGGGACCGGCTGTGGCTCAACGTGGGTGAGCTGGCCCGAAAGACACTGGAATTTGAACTGGCAAGCTATTATGCGGCGGACATCGAGGAGTTCCTGTCTGAGCAGACCGACGACTGGGTCACCTATACCTGGCAGGGGGACTT
>JAJBTD010000092.1 GCA_020861055.1 Clostridiales bacterium
CCTTGTAGACCACCCGGTCACCGGCCACCATGTCCTGAAGCTCGATGGCGGAGGGGTTGGAGGTGCGCACCAGGGCAAAGACGCACTTATCCTCCGCCTCGGCATCCTTGAGGAATGGCTTGATGGCGTCGCTGCCCATATAGCCGTTCAGGGTCACGCAGTCTGCGTCGAAGCCGGGGATCTTCTCCTCTCCCACCTGGCTCTTGCCCAGCCAGGCCTCGGAGTAGGCGGCGGCGGTAGAGCCGATGTCTCCCCGCTTCACGTCGGCGATGACGAAAAAGCCCTTGCTTTTGGCGTAGCGGATGGTGCGCTCCAGCATTTCCATCCCCTCCCAGCCCCAGTTCTCATAGTAGGCGGACTGGGGCTTGACGGCGGGGACGATGTCGCAAAGGGCGTCCATCAGTCCGCAGTTGAACTCATAGATGGCCTCCACGGCGGCCTTACGGGTCTCCCCATAGGCCTCGATCTGCTTTTGGACGATGGCGGCGGGGACGTATTCCAGCCGGGCGTCCAGCCCCGCCACCGTGGGGTTCTTCATGCTGCGTATTTTGCTCTGGAGGGTATCGAAGGACATAGTGATCTTCTCCTCTCTGAACGTGTCTCAGGCGGCTGTCTCACGCCTGATAGATGATGTTTCCGTCCGAAATGGTGTAGCGCACCTTCCCCTGGACCTCCATGCCGCCAAAGGGGGTGTTTCTCGCCTTGGAAACGAACTGGTCCGGGTCGATGGTCCACTTTTCGTCCGGGTCAAAAATGGTGATGTCCGCAGGCGCGCCCAGGGCCAGGGAGCCACGGCGGATGCCCAAGATCTTGGCCGGGTTGATGGTCATCTTCTGGATGATGTCCGCCAGGGACATCTCCCCGGTGTGGTACAGGTAGGTCAGGGCCAGTGCCAGGGAGGTCTCCAGCCCCACCATGCCTGCGGGGGCCTCGGTCAGAGGCTTCGCCTTCTCCTCGGCGGAGTGGGGGGCGTGGTCTGTCACGATACAGTCGATGGTGCCGTCCTTCAGTCCGGCCAGAATGCCCGCCCGGTCCTTTGTGTTGCGCAGAGGAGGATTCACCTTAGCCAGCGTCCCCTGGCGCAAAATCTCCTCGTGGGTGAAGACAAAATACTGGGGGCAGGTCTCGCAGGTGATGCGGACGCCCCGGCGCTTGTACTGCCGGATAATGTTCACGCTGTTGGCGGTGGAGACGTGGCAGATGTGGACGGCGGTGCGGGTCTCCTCCGCCAGCATGGCGTCCCGCATGACCATCAGCTCCTCCGCGATGGCGGGGCGGCCGGGGAGCCCCAGCTGCCGGGAGACACGGCCCTCGTTCACGCTGCGTCCACGGACCATGTTGTCGTCCTCGCAGTGGGAGAGGACGGTGAGCTTGTTCCGGTGGGCCCGCAGCAGAGCGTCCCGCATCAGGTTGGCATTCATCACCGGCATCCCGTCGTCCGAGATAGCCACCGCGCCCGCTTCCTTCAGGGCGCGGGCGTTGGTGATCTCCTCCCCCCGCTCGCCCTTGGAGAGCGCTCCAATGGGCCAGACGTGAACGCCGCAGTTCTCCGCTGCCCGTTCCTTTACATATTGGATCATCTCCGGGCTGTCAACGGCGGGGACGGTGTTTGGCATACAGGCGATGGAGGTGAATCCGCCGTGGGCCGCCGCCGCAGAGCCGGTGAGGATATCCTCCTTATAGGTCAGGCCGGGGTCTCGCAGATGAACGTGCATATCGATCAGCCCCGCGCAGACGCAGAGGCCCCGCGCGTCCAGCACCAAAGCGTCGCTCTCCTCCACGCCGTTGCCGATCATGACAATCACGCCGTCCTCGATCAAAATATCCATGACCCCGCCGATCCCGCAGACCGGGTCGATCAATGTTCCGCTGCGAATGAGTAGCTTCAAAATGCAACACTCCTTTTCCTGTGGTTTGCAGAGATATCTGTCTCAATCCAGTCAATGGTTCAGCGCACGTTCAAATGCGCCTCCGTTCATTTCATCGTATCATTCTCTGGCGCTTTTCCCATCGGGCCACGCCGGTCATCTTTTCGCTATTATATCATCAACGCCCCCGCAAACGCAAGGACATCCTGCAATGCCAGGGGGAAAAGCATGCTCCGGCACCGGGCGTACCGATGCGCATACACAAAATCGATACGCATCGCAGGCAAAGCAGAGCGACGCGTATCGATTTTCCTTTTGTGTGTCAGGCGCTTAAAAGAAGGTCACCTGACTGGTATCCGGCATCCCGTCCAGCGCCCCCATATAGCGCAGGGTGTCGATATGGGCCTTGGACAGCTTGGGGCAGGAGTCGTTGAGCTCCTCCACCGAGATGAGCCGCCGTCCCTGGCGGGCGTCTACAATGGACTGGGCCGCCGCCTCCCCCAGACCGGGGATCGCGGTGAAGGGCGGTATCAGGGCCTTGTTCTCCCGGTCCAGAATGAAGCGGGTCGCCCCGGAGTCGTAGAGGTCCATCTTGGCGAAGTGGAAGCCACGGATATAAAACTCGTAGCAGACCTCCAGAGTGGTCAGCATCTTGTCCTCCACATCGGAGGTCTTTTCCTTGTTCTTGATCTCGTTGAGCTTTTCCAGGCAGGTGTCCAGCCCCATGCACATACAGGTGGCGTCCACCGCCTTGGCCCGGATGGAGAAATAGGCCGCATAGAAAGCCAGAGGGTCGTGTACCTTGAACCAGGCGATGCGGAAGGCCATCATGACGTAGGCCACGGCATGGGCCTTGGGGAACAGGTACTTGATCTTCCGGCAGGACTCGATGTACCACTCCGGAATGTCGTGGGCGCGCATCTCCTCCTCGATGCCCTCCGGCCAGCTCTTGCCCTTGTGGATGACGCCCTTCCGGACCGCCTCCATGAACTTGAACGCCTTTAATGGCTCGATGCCCTTCTGGATGAGGTAGAGCATAATATCGTCCCGGCAGCCCACCGCCTCGGAGACGGAGGCTGTGCCGGACAGGATCAGGTCCTTGGCGTTGCCCAGCCACACGTCGGTCCCGTGGGAAAAGCCGGAGAGCCGGAGCAGGGTGTTAAAGTCCTTGGGCTGGGTGTCGATGAGCATCTGCCGGGTGAAGCCGGTGCCGAACTCCGGGATGGCCACCGCCCCGGTGGGGCCTAGAATGGGGTCGTTCTCATAGCCCAGCACCTTGGAGGAGCGGAAGATGGACATGGTGTCCTTGTCGTCCAGAGGGATGTCGATGGGATTCACCCCGGAGACATCCTGGAGCATCCGTATCATGGTGGGGTCATCATGGCCCAGCATATCCAGCTTGAGCAGGTTCTCCTCCATGGAGTGGTACTCAAAGTGGGTGGTGATGATATCAGAGTTGGGGTCGTCCGCCGGGTGCTGGACCGGGCAGAAGTCGTAGATCTCCTTATCCGCCGGGATGACCACCATGCCGCCGGGGTGCTGGCCGGTGGTGCGCTTGATGCCCACGCAGCCGGAGGCCAGCCGGGCCAGCTCCGCCTTGTTCACCTTCCGGCCCCGCTCCTCCATGTATTTCAGCACATAGCCGTAGGCGGTCTTTTCCGCCACAGTGCCCACGGTACCCGCCTTAAAGACATGGCCCTCGCCGAACAGCTCGAAGGTGTACCGGTGGGCGGAGGCCTGGTACTCTCCGGAGAAGTTCAGGTCGATGTCCGGCACCTTGGTACCGCCGTAGCCCAGAAACGTCTCGAAGGGGATGTTGAAGCCGTCCTTCTTCATCTTCGTGCCGCACACCGGGCAGTCCCGGTCTGGCAGGTCCGCCCCGCAGCCGTATTTCACGGTGTCCACGTCGAAGTCAGAGTGCCTGCACTTGGGGCAGCGGTAGTGGGGCGGCAGGCCGTTGACCTCGGTGATTCCGGAGAGAAAGGCCACCAGAGAGGAGCCCACCGACCCCCGGGAGCCCACCAGATAGCCGTGGGCCAGGGAGTCCGCCACCAGCTTCTGGGCGGACATATAAATCACGTCGTACTTTCGCTGGATAATGCCGGGCAGCTCCAGGTCGATCCGGTCCTGGACGATTTGAGGCAGCTTTTCTCCGTAAAGCTCATGGGCACGGTTGTAGACCAGGTATTCCAGCTCCTGAGCGGAGTTCTCCAGCTTGGGGGCGAACAGTCCCCTCGGCAGAGGCGGGATATTGTCGCACCACCTGGCAATCCGGTTGGGGTCCTCGATAACCACCTTATGGCAGTCCTCCTCCCCCAGATAGGCGAACTCCTCCAGCATCTCGTCGGTGGTCTTGAAGTAGATGGGCAGGCTCTTGTCCGCGTCCTCAAAGCCCTGGGCGGCCTGGAGCACATGGCGGTACGCCTCGTCCTCCGGGTCCAGGAAGTGGACGTCGCCGGTGGCGCAGCAGGGCTTGTTCAGGTCCTTGGCCAGACGGAGAACGGTGCGGTTGAACTCCCGCAGTTCCTCCTCGTCCCTGGCCCTCCCCGCCCCGATGAGGAATTTGTTGTTGCAGATGGGCTGTATCTCCAGAAAGTCGTACCAGGAGGCGATCCGTTTCAGCTCGTCGTAGCTCTTGTGGTCTACAATCGCCTGGAACAGCTCGCCCGCCTCGCAGGCGGAGCCGATGATGAGGCCCTCCCGGTTCTCGTTGATGAGGCTCTTGGGCATGATGGGATACCGCTTGAAGTGCTCCAGGTGGGACAGGGAGATCAGCTTGTACAGGTTGCGCAGGCCGCTCTGGTTTTTCGCCAGGACGATCAGGTGCTGGGCCTTCTGGCGGCGCTTGCCCTTCTTCCTCAGGGACTGCATGGCGGGGTTGATCTGGTCGATACGGGTAACGCCCAGGTCGGCGAGCATCTGCTTAAAGGGGACCAGCATATAGCCCACCATGGCCCCGTCGTCCGAGGCCCGGTGGTGGTGAAACTCCGGCAGGTTCAGACGGTTGGCCACGATATCCAGCTTATACTTGCCCAGATCAGGGAGCAGGTTCTGGGCCAGGATGAGGGTGTCGATGGAGGTATTGGGAAAGGGACGGCCCATCCGCTGGCAGCCGACCGCCAGAAAGCCCATGTCGAAGTCGGCGTTGTGGGCCGCCAGGGGCCGGTCCCCCACCCAGTCCAGGAAGTCGTTGAGCGCCTCGCTCTGGCTGGGGGCGTCCTTCACCATATCGTCGGTGATGCTGGTCAGCTCCACCACCTCCCGCGGGATCGGGCGTCCGGGGTTGACAAAGGTGTTGTACCGCTCCTCCACCTGGCCGTTGCGCAGGACTACGGCGCCGATCTCGGTAATCCTGTCCCGCTCCTGGCTCAATCCGGTAGTCTCGATGTCAAAGCAGACGATCTCATCGTCCAGGCTGGCTGCGCTGTCTCCGTGGACCACCACCCGGTCGTCCACGTCGTTGATATAGTAGGCCTCCACGCCGTAGAGGATTTTGATCTTGTCCCCCGCCGCGTGCCAGGCGTCGGGAAACGCCTGGGCCACGCCGTGGTCGGTAACGGCGATGGCGGAGTGTCCCCAGGAGATGGCCCGCTTCACCGCGTCCTTGATCTCGGTCAGGCCATCCATGGTGGAAAACCGGGTGTGCAGGTGCAGCTCCACTCGCTTCTCCCTGGCGTTGTCCATCCGGCCCTTGGGGGCCTTGGCGGGAGCGATGGCATAAGGGCTCAACTCCATCTCGCCGGAATAGCTGTTGATGCCCAGCTTGCCCTCCACAATGACGTACATCCCCACCTTGATCTGGTCCAAAATGGGCTTGGCCTGACGGTTTTCCAGGAACCGGGCCACCACCAGGGAGTTGGTGTAATCGGTGACGTAGAAATTCACCACCCAGGCCTTCCGCTTGGGCAGCTCCCGATGCTCCACAAAAAACACCTTTCCGCAGACGGCCACCATGCCCATGTCCAGCGTTACCTGGGACATGGGGATCGGCTTGCGGTGGATGCCCTTGCCGAAGATCATATTGCCCACGGGAGCCTGAGACGTCTCCCTCCGCTGCTTTCCGGCGGGATTGGGCGTGGGCTGGTGAGCTGCCGCCTCCCGGAGCGCCGCTTCCCGGAGGGCGGCAGTCTGGCGGAACACATCTCCGTCCGGCACAGGCGGCTCCTCCTCCGGGTAGGGAGAGTCCTCCCGCTCCGGAGGCGCCTCCTCCGGCAGCGGCGGGCGTTCCTCCTCGGTGGGTTCCGTGGAGGGCAGCGTCTGGTATTCCTCCTCAGAGGCAGGCTCCCTTGGCTCTGCGATCAGGGTGACGCCGTTCATCCCGTAGCAGCCGGAGAGCACTGTTCCCATCGCCCGGAGACTGGCGGGGTCCGGATCAGCGGATACAAACGTGACCTCCAGCTCGGCGGTACGCTCCTTCTGATGGAGCCGGAAATCATGGACGGTGCAGTCCTGCGCCAGCTCTCCCAGATAGCCAGTGGGCTGCCAGTGTTCAAATAGCCGCAGCAGCGGGATGGGTTCCTTGAGTGCCATAGTGTCTCCTGTTCTCGGTGCGATTTTCAGCGTCATGGGGCGCATCGCTCATTTCGTTCTGCTATTATACCATGTACCCGTCTGGAGGGCAAGGGGCAATTTCGGCAGAACAATGGCCCGACAGCGCTGATGTATTAGAAAGCCCTAGACGGAAGATCTATGCCATGA
>JAJBTD010000028.1 GCA_020861055.1 Clostridiales bacterium
GCGCGCTTGGAGAGCAGCGACGCTAGCTCGAAGTCTCCCCCCAGGCCCACGCCGACAATGACCGGGGGACAGGGGTTGGAGCCCGCTTGAGAGACTGCCTCTACGATGGCGTCCTCCACCTGCTCCTGGGTGACGGAGGGCTTGAGCATGGAGAGGCTGGCCATGTTCTCACTGCCGAAGCCCTTGGGGGCCACGGTGATGGATAATTGATCGCCCTCCACCAGCCGGAGGTGGAGCACGGCGGGAGTGTTGTCGCCGGTGTTCACCCGCCGGAGGGGGTCGGCCACTACGCTGCACCGGAGATGTCCCTCGGTATAACCCAGAGACACGCCCCGGTTGACGGCGTCGGAGAGCAGGCCGCCGGTGATATGCACCTCCTGCCCCAGATCGCAGAAGACCACCGCCATGCCGGTGTCCTGACAGATGGGGAGCTGTCGCTCCCCGGCGAAGGTGAAGTTTTCCACCACGTCTCCCAAAATAGACTGCCCTACCGGGGAAACCTCCGTCTCCCTGGCGGTGCGAATGGCGCATCGCACGTCCTCCGGCAGCTGGCAGTTGGCCCGGATGCAGAGTTCCCGGACAGTCTGTGTGATTTCTTCGGCGGTGATCTCTCTCATTTGATGTATCTCCTTCTGCTGGTCATGATTGGTGATAGGCAGCTCACAGGGAAAAGGACACCAACTCCGGCGTCCGCTTACGGATCAGCGCTACCTGGGAGAAGCCCTTGCTCTCCAACAGGGCGTAGGCTTCTCTCAGTCCCCGGCCGGCGTCGGCGGCCCGGTGAGCGTCGGTGCCTACCGTGACCAGAACGCCTCCCAGGTCACGATACCGCTCCAGCAGCCAGCCATACTCCGGCATCAAAGTTTCCGATTTGCCGCTGTTGACCTCCAGTGCTTTACCCGTGCGGATCAGGGAACGGAGCAGCTCGGTGACCCGCTCCTCGTAGGGGCCCAGGCCAACCGGCTGACCGTCGCGCTGGGCCATGTACCGGAGGGGGTAGGGCAGATGGGCCAGAGAATCGAAGTTGCCCCAGGCCATCAGAGCTTCCAGACTGTCAAAGTAGTCGTCCAGGTAGCGATAGCATTGCTCCGGGCTTGAAAAGTTGACATAATAATAATCCTCCCACCCCAACACTTTGCTGGCATTGTGGATGGAGCCGAGAACGAGATCCAGCCCAGGCTCCTGCAGCGCCCACTCGGCGGCGGAAAAATCTTCCGGAGCATTTCCCAACTCCAGGCCGTAGAGCAGCTCTATCTGCCCCCCCAGGGAGGCCTGAGCCTCCTGCTGCTGGCGGCGGGCGGGGGCCCAGTCATAGAAGGGGACAAACTGTTTTTTTTCGTTGACCACGTCATAGTGGTCGGTAAAGCACAAGACATCCACGCCCCGACTCAGAGCGGCTTGAGCCATCTCCGTCCGGCTGCTGTGGCCGTCAAAGGAGACCGTGGAATGGATGTGCTGATCGATGAAAAACACAGCGGCAGGACCTCCCAAAACAAAAATCCTCTGCTGCTATTGTAATGCGCCGAACCAAAAAGCGCAAGAGCGGGAGGCAATCAGCTGTGAAAAAAATCACAAAACCGCCGGAAAAAGATTGACAATCCTCTCTCGCTGAGATATTCTTAATGCAGAGCGGGAGACGGCCGATTTGCGGGGATTGAAACCGAAGATCAGGCGTCTTTCACGCTTATGCGTCAAAAGAGTTAGCAATAACTACCTATATCGGGCCGGTGAGACGGCTCAGACTACAAGGAGGAACCGCTGATGAGAGGCGTAGAGACCAAGGTTCAGGGCATCCGGCATCAGATCTTCCGCGAGGTCGCGCGGATGGCATACGAGGGCGACGCCCCCTCCGACATCATCGAGGAGCTGCCCTACAAAATCATCCCCGGCGAGACCGGGACCTACCGGAACAACGTGTTCCTGGAGCGGGCCATCGTGGGCGAGCGGCTGCGGCTGGCCATGGGTATGCCCAGCCGGAGCGCTGCGGCCCATGCCCCCGTGTCCCAGGGCATCGAGGAGGCGGACAAGGCGGAGACCTACTATACCCCGCCCCTGATCAACGTCATCAAGTTTGCCTGCAACGCCTGCCCGGAGAAGCGGGTCTATGTCACCGACGGCTGCCAGGGCTGCCTGTCCCACCCCTGCGAGGAGGTCTGCCCCAAAAAGGCGATCCATCTGGAGAAGTTCAACGGCCGCTCGGTCATCGACCAGGAAAAGTGCATCAAGTGTGGCCGCTGTGTGGAGGCCTGCTCCTACAACGCCATCATCATCCAGGAGCGGCCCTGTGCCGCCGCCTGCGGTATGGACGCCATCAGCTCGGATGAGAACGGCAAGGCGGACATCGACTACGATAAGTGCGTCTCCTGCGGCCAGTGCCTGGTGAACTGCCCCTTTGGCGCCATTTCTGACAAGTCCCAGATCTATCAGCTGGGGCGTGCCCTCCGGAACGGGGAGGAGGTCTACGCTGCCGTCGCCCCCGCTTTCGTGGGCCAGTTCGGACCGAAGTCCACCTTCGGCAAGCTCCGCTCTGCCCTGAAGGACCTGGGCTTTGCCGATGTGGTTGAGGTGGCCATCGGCGCGGACCTGTGCGCCGTCCAGGAGGCGGAGGACTTCGTCCGGGAGGTCCCGGAGGAGCTGCCCTTCATGGGAACCTCCTGCTGCCCCGCCTGGTCCGTCATGGCGAAAAAGCAGTTCCCTCAGCAGGCCAAGTGCATCTCCATGGCACTGACCCCCATGACCCTGACCGCCCGCTACATCAAGAGCAAGAAGCCTGGGGTAAAGGTGGCTTTCTTTGGCCCCTGCGCTGCCAAGAAGCTGGAGGCCATGCGCCGCACCGTCCGCAGCGAGGTGGACTTCGTCCTCACCTTTGAGGAGCTGGACGGTATCTTCGACGCCAAGGGCATCGACCCGGAGACCATGCCGGAGGACACCTCCGAAACCCTGGAGCCCACCCGTGACGGCCGAAACTTTGCCGTCTCCGGCGGCGTCGCCGCTTCTGTGGTCAACGTGATTCAGTCCAAGTACCCGGACAGAGAGGTGAAGGTCACCAGCGCCGAGGGCCTGCGGGACTGCCGGAAGATGATGATGCTGGCCAAGGCCGGAAAGTACAATGGCTATCTGCTGGAGGGCATGGCCTGCCCCGGCGGCTGCGTGGCCGGCGCCGGCACTATGCAGCCCATCCGTAAGAGCCAGACCGCTGTGAACCAGTTTGCCAACAAGGCAAAGGAAAAGGTCTGCACCGAGCCGGAGTACATCGTCGAGCTGGACAACCTGATTTACTGAGCGCTGTGGCCACGGGAATGCTGTGGCAAAGCGACCAATGAAGCAGCCCGCCGTCGCTGAATGTGACGACGGGCTGCTATGCTGTCCGGGTTGTCTTGCAATTTCCCGTCAAATGGGAGATAATGAGGGTCAACAGAGAACGGTAAATGCAGGAGGCCCCTATGAAAGACTATTTTAACATCCAATTGACCCCAGACCAGCTCCGGGAGATGAGCAGTCTGGCTCTGGCCCACATAGGGGACGGGGTATATGAGCTGCTGGTCAGAGGTTGGCTGTGCAGCGGAGGGCTGGAGGTCAACGGACATCTTCACCAGGAGACGGTGGCTTTGGTGCGGGCCTCCGCTCAGGCGGCGGCGCTGGATAAAATTTTGCCCCTGCTGACCGATGAGGAAAACGGCGTGGTCCGCCGGGGCCGGAACGCCAACATCCACCTGATTCCCAAGGGGGCCAGCAGGGGAGAGTACCGAAAGGCCACCGCTCTGGAGGCGCTGTTCGGCTGGCTCTACCTCCAGCACCGGACAGAGCGCATCAACCAGCTGTTTGACGTCATTATGACCCCGGACGGGGGAGAGGAGGGAGCCTAATGCCCTTAGACGCTGCCTGCCTCACCGCATTGGTGGGGGAGCTTCGTCCCCAGCTGGAGGGAGCGAGGGTAGACAAGATCTTCCAGCCCGGACGGGACGAGGTGGTGCTCCATCTCCGCACCTCCCAGGGGAACCAGAAGCTGCTGCTCACCGCAAATCCCTCCCATCCCAGGCTCCAGATGACTGCCCTTAACCGGGAAAATCCCGCCTCACCTCCCGTGTTTTGTATGCTGCTGCGCAAGCACTTGACTGGGGCGAGGGTGATGTCTATTACCCAGCCCCCCATGGAACGGGTGGTGACCCTGGAGCTGGAGACCCTCAATGAGCTGGGTGACCGGGTGACCCGCCGCCTGATTTTGGAGGCCATGGGCCGCCGGTCAAATCTGATACTGACGGACGAAAACGGACGTATCACCGACTGTCTGCGGAAGGTGGACGGGGAGCTGTCCCAGTTAAGACCGGTGCTGCCGGGGCTGTACTACCGTCTGCCCCCCGCCCGGGAGGATCGGCGCAATCCCAGGGAAGTTGACCGGGAGACGCTGGCCGCTCTGCTGGAGACTGCCCCGGAGGAGGCGGAGGCTGACCGCTGGCTGCTGGACACCTTCTCCGGCCTGTCCCCCCTGATCTGCCGGGAGATCGTCTATCTGGCCGTAGGCCGGACGGACGCCCGCCTGAATCAAATAGAGCGTGAGCGCCTGCTGGACGCCGTAGAGAGCGTGCTGGGAGCCATTGACCAGCCTCAGCCCACCGCACTATTCCGGGAGGGAGAGCCGAAGGATTTCTCCTATTTGTCCATCGATCAGTATGGGGGCTACTATGAACGGCGGAACTACGAGAGCTTTTCCACCCTGCTGGACGAGTTTTATGCCGTCCGGGAGACCGGGGAGCGGGTGCGGCAGAGGGGGCAGGAGCTGATTCGCCACCTGACCAGTGCCCGGAACCGGGTGGAGCGGAAGCTGCAGATCCAGTCCAAAGAGCTGGCGGAGGCACGAAACCGGGAGCAGTACCGGGTCAGCGGAGACTTAATTACCGCCAATCTCTACCGGATGGAGAAGGGGGAGCGGTCGCTGACGGCGGTGAACTACTACGACCCGGAGTGCCGGGAGCTGACGGTGGCTCTAGACCCTCTGCTGACCCCTCAGCAGAACGCCGCAAAATATTATAAAAAATACAGCAAGGCCAAGACGGCGGAGGCGGTCCTCACCAAACAGATAGAGCAGGGCCGAAACGAGCTGGACTATCTGGAGAGCGTCCTGGAGTCCCTCCAGCGGGCGGAGGGGGAGCGGGACCTGAACGAAATTCGCCAGGAGCTGGAGGACGGAGGATATCTCCGGCCTCAGAAGAACGGCAAACGACCCATGAAGCGCCCCCGGCCCCAGCCCATGGAATTCCGTTCCTCCGCCGGACTGCGCATCTCCGTGGGCAAGAATAACGTCCAGAACGACCAGCTCACCTGCAAGCTGGCGGGGAAGGGAGATATCTGGTTCCACACCCAGGGCATCCACGGCTCCCACGTCATTCTCTGGACGGGAGGCGTTGAGCCGGACGAGAAGAGCATGGAGGAGGCAGCGACGCTGGCCGCCTGGTTCTCCCAGGGCCGGAGCGGCAGCCGGGTGCCAGTGGACTATACCCCGGTGCGCTATGTGAAAAAGCCCGCCGGGGCCAGGCCGGGGATGGTGATCTACACCACCTACCGGACCATGTACGTCACCCCGGAGGAGGCGAAAGTCAGGGAGATGCAGGCCAGACGCTGAATCTCTCTGTATGCAGGAGTAAAGAGGGCTGACAGAAGAGCGCAAAAAGAAAAGGTTAGGCCGCAAAAAAGCGGCCTAACCTTTGTGCGCTGTACCTGTTTCTGTTATCGCTTTGCCACTGAACCACCCGCCCGAAAGCTGGGCTGGAGCAAGATGTGCTGATGTATCCCGGTGCCCTCAATGATCTGCGCCAGTATCTGGACGCTGGTCCGGCCCAGCTCCTCCTGGGGCTGTACCAGAGCGGTCAGTGGCGGCAGAGTGTATTCTGTCGTTTCCAGACCGTCCAAGCCCATGACTGAGCAATCCTCCGGCACCGCCAGACCGCCGTCATGGAGGGCTTTGATCGCGGACAGGGCCAGCAAATCAGAGATGGCCAGGACTGCAGTGCAGGTTTCTCCACTTTCCAACAGTGCCCGGACGGCGGCATAGCCGAAATTCATGTCATAACCTGCGCATTCCAGAAGCAGCGTCTCCCGGAGCGGAACACCAAATTCTTCCAGCGCCCGGCAATAGCCCTGGTAGCGCAGCTCTCCCGCCGATCGGTCGTGGATGTCCGGCAGAAGCAGGGCGATATCCCGGTGTCCCATCTGGCGCAGATATTTCACGGCCTGGAAAGCCGCCTCCTCGTCGTCAATCGTCACCGAGGAGTACCCGTCCTTTGGCAGATCGCCAAAGCAGTTTTCATATGTGCAGCAGACAAAGGGAACCGTTACTGCCGCAGCCTGATCTGCGGTAAAGTCAGATCGGCCGCCCAGCAAGATAATCCGGTTAAGTTTTTCCGAACGCTCCAGCTAATCAGCAAAGGCAAGTTAGTACGGTTCCCGTTTGATCTGCCGGAGGAAGACGCAGTAGACGCGCGTCTAAAGCTCTT
>JAJBTD010000012.1 GCA_020861055.1 Clostridiales bacterium
GAACCGGGCATAGTCCTCCAGCTCCAGAGAGGCGACCAGCTCCGGGTCCAGTACGGCGGAGCGGGCGGAGAAGTCCATGCACCAGGGGAAGGTGTCGCTCTCCAGCATATCCCGCCGGTGGAACCAGGGATAGCCGCCAAAAATCTCATCCGAGCACTCCCCAGAGAGGGCTACCGTGTGGTTTTTCCGAATCTCCCGGCAGAAATAGAGCAGGGAGGAGTCCACATCCGCCATTCCCGGCATATCCCTGGCCTCCATCGCCGTCTCCAGCAGCTCCACCAGGGGCTCCTGAGGACAGGTGAGCACCCGGTGCCGGGTGCCAAATTCCCGCTGCATCCGCTCCACCCAGGGCCAGTCTGCGTCCGGCTGAAATGAACTGGGGCGGAAAAATTCCCGGTTGCCGGTGTAGTCGAAGGAATAGGTTTCCAGCGGCTCCCGCCCCTCCGCCTCACAGGTCCGGGCGGCCACGGCGGTAATAATGGAGGAATCCAGCCCTCCGGACAGAAGGGTACACAGGGGCACGTCGCTGACCAGCTGTCGCTGGATGGCTCCCACCAGCAGCTCCCGGAGATGGGCCACCGTGTCCTCATAGCTCTCCCGGTGGGGGAGGCTGAGCAGATTCCACCACCGAGCCTGAGCCACGCCGCTCCGGGTCATGCGGAGCAGGTGTCCCGGCGGCAGCTCATGTACTCCGGCGAACACCCCGTGTCCCGGTGTTCGGGCAGGGTTGATGGCCAGCACCTCCTGCCAGGTCTCCCGGTCCGCCCTGGGGGGCAGGCCGGGGTAGCAGAACAGGGTCTTTGGCTCCGAGGCGAACACCAGCGCATCCCCCACTTGGGCGTAAAAAAGGGGCTTCACCCCACACCGGTCCCGTACCAACAGGAGAGATTCCCCGTCCCAGAAGGCAAAGGCAAAAATGCCCTCCAACTGCTCCCCCACCTCCGGCCCGTACTGGATGCAGGCATGGAGCAGCACCTCCGTATCCGATCTGGTGCGGAAGCGATGCCCCAGGGAGGCGAGGCGGGAGCGGAGAGCGTCCGTATTGTAGAGCTCCCCGTTATAGCACAGGGCGTAGGTGCGCCCCTCCAAGGGAAATGTCATGGGCTGCTGCCCCTGCTCCGGGTCGATGACAGCCAGACGGCGGTGGGCCATGAGACAATGGGGCGCACGCCACAGGCCGCTGTCGTCCGGCCCCCGACGCTCCATCGTCCGGGCCATGCGCCAGCCCACCACCTGCCACTCCGGGCCACGGATGTCCTGGGTAAAGTCACAAAAACCGGCAATGCCGCACATACACAGACCTCCTTGCTGCCTCCAGCCTATGCCGGAGAACGCAAGGAGGTGCCATGTTATGTGGATTCAGATCCCCTCAATGACGGTACGGTAGGTCAGCGTCTCCCCCTGTCCTGGGGCCAGGGCGCGGATGCCCGGCTTGTGCTCCAGGGCGCTGTCGGTGAACGCGCACTCCGGCAGAGTGGACCACGGCTCGATGCAGACATAGGGAGCGCTGGGCGTCACGGGCTTCGTCCACAGGCCCAGATAGTCAAAGTCGTCGAAGACTAGGGTCAGCCGGATGGGGTTCCGGTGACTGGCCAATGTCACCTGGCGAACGGGTAGGTCTTTCAGCACTACGGTGTCCAGTCCAAAGACGGAGAGCGGCATGGGGAGCCGATCTCCCTCCAGGGGGAAGGGACGGCTGCTCTCGGTGAGGAAGTTGCGCTCATCCATTCCCATGGGGAGGATGGCATTCTGTCCGGGGAACTGGATGAAATAGTCCTCCTGGCGCTCACCAGGTAGCAGGGCCAGGAGGAAGCCGTCGTGACCTCCCACCTCGTAGTACATGGTTTCAGCAGAGCAGTTGAGGACGGTGTGGGACTTGGTCAGCGTCCCCCCTTCCAGGGCGTAGGTCACCTGGAGTCGGAAAGAGAAGGGGTATTTTACCAGAGTGTCGCCGCTCTCCTCCAGCTGGAAGGTGACGGCAGTTTCGGACTGACGGACGACGGAAAAGACGGAATCTCTGGCAAAACCGTGCTGGGAGATGGCGTACTCCCGCCCATCCACCGTGTACCGCCCGTCCCGGAGGCGGCCGATGATGGGAAAGAGCAGCGGGGCATGGCGGCCCCAGACGGCGGGGTCCGCCTGCCAGAGCAGCTCCACGCCGGTACAGGTACGGATGCTGGTGAGCTGGGCCCCCAAAGGGTCGATCTGAACCGTGAGCAGTTGAGAACGAAGGGTGACAGACAAAGTAATTCCTCCTATCTTCCATGACAGGTCGCCCGCCATCGACGGTTCTGTTGCAGCCGTCCGTGCGGGGCCTGAGGCAGAGAGAGGGGCCGCTGCGGCATTGACGTTTCGCAGCGGCCCCCGGTAAGTCAGTAAAGATACAGCTGCCAGGGAAAAGCGGGCACTTTACCGCTGGCCCTTGTCATAGGGGATACCCTCCGCCTTGGGCGCTCTGGACTTCTTGGAGGTGAAGGCCAGGACGATCAGGGTGACCAGGTAGGGCAGCAGGCGGTAGAAGTAAGAGCTGATGCCCAAATTGTTCAGCACCTCGATGCTGGAATAGGAGGCGGCAATGTACTTGAACAGGCCGAACAGCAGAGCCGCACCGGCGATGTTCAGCGGCTTCCAGTTGCCGAAGATCATGACGGCCAGGGCCAGGAAGCCGAAGCCTGCCACGTCGCCGTTGGCGGAGCAGCCTGCGGTGGTCAGCGCGTAGACAA
The DNA here is from genome assembly GCA_020861055.1 of Clostridiales bacterium. GTDB lineage: Bacteria > Bacillota > Clostridia > Oscillospirales > Oscillospiraceae > Onthomonas. Next base: position 2,724 of record JAJBTD010000012.1, read on the forward strand.
AGCCGCCCAGACCCGCCAGCGCGCCGGAGATGGTAGTGCCGGCGTACCGCATCCGGTACACGTTGATGCCCAGGGAGTCCGCCGCCTGAGGATTCTCACCGCAGGAGCGGAGGCGCAGGCCGAACCGGGTCTTGTACAGCAGGATGGAGAGGATCACAAACAGGATGATACAGACATAGGTAGCCAGATACACCTTGTTGATGAGGATCTCCAGGATGGGGTTCAGCTCGGTGGAGCTGTCGATGCCCAGGGTGGACTTCTTGATCATGAACCAGCTGGCGGCGTCGCCCTCGGCCATGTAGAGGGTGCTCTGGTTGGCCAGGATACGGATGAGGAACAGCACCAGGGCGGGGGCCATCAGGTTCAATGCGGTGCCGCCGATGGTCTGGTCCGCCTTCAGATTGACCGAGGCAAAGCTCAGCAGCAGGGAGAAGACTGCTCCCAGAGCAGCGGCCACCACCATGGCCAGCAGCTCAAAGCCCTGGAGGGCCAGCCAGTCGCCGTTGGCCTTGGCCTCAGCGAACCAGCCCCACTCCTGCACCACGCGGACGAACCACACGCCCACGAAAGCGCCGAAGATCATAATGCCTTCCAATGCCAGGTTGATGATACCGCTGCGCTCGGCAAACACACCGGCCAGGGCGACGATCATCAGGGGAACGGCGTATAACAGCGTTTTTTGAATCAGGTCTACCATGATCAATCGTCTCCTTTCACAGTTTGTTGAACCGCAGCATCCGGTTTCGCGTCGTCTTCCGGGGGAGGTGCGGCGTCATCTGACGCGGTGTCAGTGGCCGCCACGGGCTCGTTCTGATGCTTCTTTTTGGAGGAGAGCAGCTGCTTGATGACCAGAGAGAAGGCGCTCAGATAGACGATCACGGCGATAATGACGTCGGTGATGTACTCGTTGTAGGCGGTCAGGTTAGTCAGCTGCAGACCGCAGATGTCCAGCATGGACATGAACATGGCGGTGAAGATAACGCCGATGGGGTTGTTGGCCGCCAGCAGGGCCACCGGGATGCCGTTGAATCCGGCGTCCGGGAGGGACTGATAGGTGGACCAGAAGAACTCGGTGTTGCCGGAGAGGTAGTAGAGGGATGCGCCTACACCCGCCAGAGCACCGGCGATGGCCATGGACAGGACGATGTTCCGCTTATCGGAGATGCCCGCATACCGGGCGGCGTGGCGGTTGCTGCCGCAGGCCTTGAGCTGATAGCCCAGGGTGGTCTTGCTTATGAGGATGTAGACCAGGATGGCCATGACGATGGCGATGACGATGCCGCCGTTGACCTGGGAACTAGGAAAGATATTGTCCAGGCCCATCTTGGCGGTAGCCACCCCGTTGTAGCTGGTATTGTAGATATAGCCGGTCTTGCCGGCCTCCACCGTGTTGCGCAGGGCGCTGCCGTCAAACATCCAGGTGACCAGGTTGGCGGCGATCCAGTTGCACATGATGCAGGCCAGCACCTCGTTGATGTTCAGGTAGGCCTTGACCAGACCGGGGATGGCGCCCCAGATGGCGCCCGCCAGCATACCGGCCAGAAAGGCCAGCAGCCACACCAGCCAGGCAGGGGCGGTGCCGCCCTCGTACAGGGTGGAGGTAGAGGTGGGGATGCTCAGGGCCACGTACAGGGTGGCGGCGGTGCCCATCAGGTACTGACCGGGCGCACCGATGTTGAACAGGCCGGTTTTCTGGGCGATGGCCACGGAGAGGCCGGTCATAATCAGGGGGAAAGCCCGGAAGAGCATATTGCCAAGGTTGGTGGAGTTAAAGCCGAAGGTCAGATTGCCCGCAGCGTCACGGCCGGTGCTGAACAGGCCGCCGAACACCAGCTGGATGCCCTCGCCCACGCTGTTGATACCCAGGGAAGAGGTGCACGCACCTACGATGACGATGATAATGCTGCCCACGACCATGCCGATGATGATCGAGAGGATGGAGGACAGGACTGTCTTGACACCGTCCTTGGCGTACAGGTTGGAAAGCCGCTCTTTCATGCGCCCTTGGCCTCCTTTCCGGTCTGACGTTTTGCTCCGGCCATGTAGAGGCCCAGCTCCTGAACGTTTGTCTCTTTCGGATTCAGCTCGCCCACGATCTCACCCTCGTACATGACCAGGATGCGGTCGCTCAGGCTCATGACCTCGTCCAGCTCCAGGGAGACCAGGAGCACGGCGTGGCCTGCGTCCCGGGCCGCCACCAGCTGGCCGTGGATGTACTCGATGGCGCCTACGTCCAGACCGCGGGTGGGCTGGACGGCCATGATCAGAGGCTTGTCCCGGTCCAGCTCACGGGCAATGATTGCCTTCTGCTGGTTGCCGCCGGACATGCTTCTGGCGGTGGTGATGGAGCCCTGGCCGGAACGGACGTCGTACTGCTCGATGAGCCGGTCGGAATACTCCCGCACGGCGGGGGCGTTGATAAAGCCGAAGTGCTGGAACTGAGGCTCCTGGAACCGCTGGAGGACCATATTCTGCTCCAGGGTGAAGTCCAGGATCAGGCCGTGCTTGTGCCGGTCCTCAGGGATGTGGCTCATATTCTCGCCGCGCTGACGGATGGTGGCGTGGGAGATGTCCTTTCCGCAGAGGGTGACGGTACCGCCGGAGCTTTTCTCCAGCCCGGTCAGGCCGTAGACCAGCTCGCTCTGGCCGTTACCGTCGATGCCGGCAATGCAGACGATCTCGCCCGCCCGCACATCAAAGGAGACGCCGTTGACTGCGTTGCGCTTGTGGGTGGCGGAGGGGACGGTCAGGTTCTCCACATGGAGGACGGTGCCCGTGGGCTTTGCCTCGTCCTTGACCACCTCCAGCTGCACCGGGCGGCCCACCATCATGTTGGACAGGCTCTGCTTGTCGGTGTCCTTGGTCTCCACGGTGCCGATGTACTTGCCCTTCCGGAGAACGGTGACCCGGTCGGCCACCTGCATGATCTCGTTGAGCTTGTGGGAGATGAACAGGATGCTCTTGCCCTCGTCGGCAAAGGCCCGCATGGTAATGAGCAGCTCGTCGATCTCCTGAGGGGTGAGGACGGCGGTGGGTTCGTCGAAGATCAGGATCTCGTTGTCCCGATACAGCATTTTCAGAATTTCCACCCGCTGCTGCATCCCCACGGTGATGTCCTCTACCTTGGCGTCCAGGTCTACCTTCAGACCGTACTTCTCGGAGAGTGCCTCCACCTTTTTCCGGGCCTCCTTCTTCTGGAGGAAGCCCATTTTGGTGGTTTCTGCGCCGAGGATGATGTTGTCCAGGACGGTGAACACCTCGATGAGCTTGAAGTGCTGGTGGACCATGCCGATCCCCAGGGCGGTGGCGTCGTTGGGGTCGTTGATTTTGACCTCCTGGCCGTTTTTCTTGATGATGCCCTTCTCCGGCTGGTACAGACCGAAGAGAACGCTCATCAGCGTGGATTTTCCCGCACCGTTTTCGCCGAGCAGCGCATGGACCTCCCCCCGGCGGAGCTGGAGGGTGATGTCGTCGTTGGCGATAATGCCGGGAAACTCCTTTGTGATATGGAGCATCTCAATGACATTGTCTGATTGCACAGTTTTCATCCCTCTTTCCTGTGTTGCCACGTTGTAGAATGCATCTCAAATTTTAACATATAACTTTTGAAAAAGCAACGGTTCATGGCGGAAACCGTAAAATTTTGTGTAGGTGTTACAATGATGCTTAACAGATAAGAGAAAAAAAGAGTAGCGAA
>JAJBTD010000116.1 GCA_020861055.1 Clostridiales bacterium
CCGGAAGACCCAGGGGCCGGATGTACTCCCTCAGCTCACAGCCGTCCGCGCCGGTGAGCATGATGTCCAGCAAGATCAGGTCAAAAGCGGTATACTTTTCCAGCAGGTCGGCGGCGGCCAGCCCGTCGTAGACGCAGCGGCACTGATACCCCGCCCTGGTCAGGCTCATGCGGATGAGGTCGGAGATCGCCCGCTCGTCCTCCACAATCAAAATTCGGATCATGTCTGCCTCCCTGCTGCCGGAGTGGCTCCGGCCTGTTTTTCTCTTTCTCGGATACTAAATCCGCTCTGCATCCAAACGGCATCCGTCTGGGCCGCGTCAAAGGGCGCACAGCAGAAACCGTGCGCCCTGAAAAAATGTGTGATTGTTCGGCCTTACAGCATGGAGTAGCCGTTCCGGTTGACCAGCGCGTCCACCGGGACGCCCTGCTTGCAGTAGGGGCAGTTGGTGTAGTCGTAGCTCCGGTAGTCCGGCAGCGAGCTGACGTCGAAGATGCTGTCGATCTGCACCCCGTCCATCTGGCTGATGTTGCTGAAGATAGAGGAAACGCCTCTGGGCACGCCGCCGTAGAACTGGATGGTCTCGATGGCCTTATGTACCGTGTAGCCGGTGGTGATGGAGGCCATGAGAACGATGCAGTCCCGGTTCTGGATGAGGGACTTGTAGTTGTCCCGGAAGATGAGCTGACTGGTGTTGGCGTTCTGCTCCGGGGTGACGATAGCCACCTCTTTTTTGGCGTTGAGCCCCCGGCCCAGGTGGGAGTCCACCAACATCCCCGCCAGCAGCGTGCCGATCACCTCGGTGCCGTCCATACAGAGGATAGTGTCCACCGGGATATTGTTCTTATATTTCCGGGAGAGGACGTCGGCCACCGCCTTGGCCTCCCGGTAGACCGTCTTCATGGAGGTCAGCTCCATAAAATAGTTGATGTGGGAGTGGTTGGTGATAAAATGGCCCGGAATGGCCTTGAGATACAAATCCGTGTTTTTATTTTTTGCGTAGAACTTGACAATCTTGTGGTCCAGCGACATAAGGAGCACCTCCGAGATCAGGATGGGAACATTATAAGGCATTCCGGCCAAAAAAGCAAGATACTTTTGAAAAAATGAAAGTACATTCAGATCGATCTGCATATCTCCTGGCTTGGAGGCGTTTAACGCCGGTGCAGTCTGTCACCAGCCAAAACAGAACTTTTCCAAAAATAAATCAAAAATGGTGTTGACAAAAGAGAGAGGATGTGCTATCATTAACTCATCCAAAAGAGAGGCGATTACAAAGAGGATGTCGCCGAAATCTCGAGGTGGACGAGAGTTCATCAAAAGATACGAGCTTTTGAGAGATGCAGAATCACCAATTCCGGCAATCGGCCCAAGAGGGGCATGGACATCAAAGAGGATGTCAAATCGTTGCGGCAGGTAAGGCGGTACAGACATGACTCAAAGGGAATCGGGACTCGTAAATCCAGGAAAGCGAGGTAAACAACGGATGTTAGATACCAAGAGTGCTCAGTGTTGACCCCTATCCGCAGAAGATGGATAGGGGTCACACTTTGTCCTGGGACCAATTCCGTTGGATACCGCGGTCGATTGCGAAAGGGGAGAGCGTAGATGACCATATTGGAGGAGGCCGTTCTGTTTGCAACCCAGGCCCACAGCGGCGCCGTCCGCAAGGGCAGCTCTGTCCCCTATATCCTCCACCCGCTGGAGGCGGCCGCCATCGCCGCCACGATAACAGAGGATCAGACGGTTCTGGCCGCCGCCGTGCTCCACGATGTGGTGGAGGACACTCCCTGCACCCTGGAGCAGCTGGAGGCCCGATTTGGGCCGGAGGTGGCGTCTCTGGTGGCCGCTGAGACGGAGGACAAGCGCCCCGGCCAGGCCCCGGAGGACAGCTGGCGCATCCGGAAGGAGGAGGCTGTCCGCCGACTCCGGCAGGACCCCCGCCGGGAGGTCAAGATCGTCGCCCTGGGGGACAAGCTGTCCAATCTCCGGTCCATGTACCAGGCGCTGCGCCGGGAGGGGGACGCCCTCTGGACCCGGTTCCACCAACAGGACCCCCTGGAGCACCGGTGGTACTATGGGGAGATGGGCGCGGCTCTGGCCTGTCTCCGGGGCTATCCCGCCTGGGAGGAATACTGGGAGCTCTTTCGCCGTATCTGGCCCGGAGAGCGGACGGACCTGACTGGGCGTAAAATCCCTCTGACCGGAGAAAACCACTTGCATTCTGGGAAAACTCTGTTATAATAGACCCAACTCAGAAATTTGAGGTGCGCCATGAACAGCATCACCCTCAAAACTGCATCCTACTCCTTTACCTTTGGCTGGGGCCGATTTATGGCTTACGGCTATTTTGCCATGGGTAAAACAGGAGAGCGGATGCAATAGATGGGTGATTCCCCTGACAGGGGGAAAATGTGGCGGATACAGCGTCAGCACAGGGACTCATTGATTGCGGTCAATGAGTCCTTTTTGTTGTACTTAAAGGAGAGATGAGACATGGTAGTCATTCTGAAGCCGGGTACCCCTCAAAACGATGTGCGGAAGATGGTGGCCTTCTTTGAGGCCAAGAGCTTCAAGGTGGGGGTCACGGTGGGCGTGGACTGCACCATCCTGGGCCTGGTGGGGGACACCACCGCCCTGGATATCCACAAGATCGAGCAGTTCGACGTGGTGGAGCGGGTCACTCGCATTTCGGAGCCGTACAAGAAGGCCAACCGGAAGTTCCACCCGGAGGATACGGTGGTGGACGTCAGCGGCGTCCCCGTGGGCGGCGGCAGCTTCGCGGTGATGGCCGGACCCTGCTCCATCGAGAGCGGGGAGCAGATCACCGCCATTGCCAGGGATGTCCAGAGCGCCGGAGCCGCCATCCTCCGGGGCGGAGCCTTCAAGCCCCGGTCCTCTCCCTACTCCTTCCAGGGGATGGGTCTGCCCGGCCTGAAGCTGATGCTGGAGGCCAAGGCGGAGACGGGTCTGCCCATCGTCACCGAGCTGGTCAGCCCGGAGTACTGCGAGATCTTCGACGAGAAGGTGGACCTGGTGCAGATCGGCGCCCGGAATATGCAGAACTTCGAGCTGCTGAAAGAGGCGGGGAAGATGAGCAAGCCCATCCTGCTGAAACGGGGCCTCAGCGCCACCTATGAGGAGTGGCTCATGTCCGCCGAGTACATTATGAACGAGGGCAATCAGAATGTCATCCTCTGCGAACGGGGCATCCGCACCACCGAGACCTATACCCGGAACACCCTGGACGTGTCCGCCATCCCCTGCATCAAGCGGATGAGCCATCTGCCGGTCATCATCGACCCCAGCCACTCCGGAGGCTACAGCTATCTGGTGGAGCCGCTGACCCTGGCGGGCATCGCCGCCGGGGCGGACGGCATCATCGTGGAGGTACACAACGACCCCCTCCACGCCAAATGCGACGGCCAGCAGTCCCTGACCCCGGAGCAGTTCGGCGACCTGATGGGAAAGGCGGAAAAGCTCGTTGACTTCATGGGGAAGACCATAGTAAAATAAGGAAAAGATACCACATAAGGAGCGTGCCGCCATGAAAACCCTGACCGTCGCCCTGCCGGGGCGGGAATACGATATTCTGATCGAGGCCGGTCTCCTGGAGCAGACCGGCGCACAGTGCCGGAGGGTGCTGCCCCGGACGGTCCGGACGCTGGTGGTCACCGACTCCAACGTGGGGCCGCTCTACGGAGAGCGGGTGACCCGGAGCCTGGAGGCGTCGGGATTCTCCGTGTATACCGTCACCATCCCCGCCGGGGAGCCGTCCAAGTGCGCCGCCTGGCTGGAGCGCATCTGGGATGAGGCCATGACCTTCGGCCTGACCCGGACGGACGCGGTCATCGCTCTGGGCGGCGGCGTGGTGGGGGACCTGGCGGGCTTTGCCGCCGCCACCATCCTCCGGGGGGTCCCCTTTGTCCAGATCCCCACCACCCTTCTGGCCCAGGTGGACTCCTCTGTGGGAGGCAAGGTGGCCATCGATCTGCCCGCCGGGAAAAACCTGGTGGGGGCCTTCTGGCAGCCGAAGCTGGTGCTGATGGATACTGCCACCCTGGACACCCTCTCCGACCGCATCTTCTCCGACGGCATGGCGGAGGTCATCAAGTACGGCTGCATCTGGGACAGGGAGTTCTTCGACCTACTGGCCCGGTGCGGCGACCGGGCGGGGGTGATGGCCCACATTGAGGAGGTGCTCTGCACCTGCTGCGCCATCAAGGCAAAGGTGGTCATGGAGGACGAGCGGGACACCGGCCTGCGGATGATTTTGAACTTCGGCCACACTCTGGGCCATGCCTATGAGAAGGCATATCACTACGAGACCTATACCCACGGCCAGGCGGTGTCCGCCGGAATGGTGCTGGCGGCGGAGCTGGGAGAGCGGCTGGGTGTCACTCAGCCGGGGACGAAGGCCCAGATCGAGCAGCTGACCGCCGCCTTTGGCTTGCCCACCGCCATCCCCTGTACGGCGGAGGACTATGAGAGCGCCGTGGGCCTGGACAAGAAGGGCAGCGGGGACAGCATCACCGTCATCCTGCTGCGGACGCTGGGGGAGTGCGCCCCCACCAAAATGGAGAAAAAGGAGCTGCTGGCGCTGCTATGACTGTGACTGTTACGCCGGGACCCCTTCGGGGGCGGGTGACGCCCCCCGCCTCCAAGAGCCAGAGCCACCGACTCATCATCGCCGCCGCTCTGGCGGAGGGGAAAAGCCGCCTGGACAACCTCTCCATGAGCCAGGACATCGCCGCCACCCTGGGCTGTATGGGGGCCCTGGGGGCCTTGTGGGATGGGGAGACGGTCACGGGAATCGGCCCAGCGAGGGGGAGACGGGAACCGCTTCCCCTGCTGGACTGCGGAGAGTCCGGCTCCACCCTGCGCTTTCTAATCCCCGTGGCCCTGGCGGTGGCCGGGGGCGGAGTGTTCACCGGCAGAGGCCGGCTTCTGGCCCGCCCCATGGAGCCGTATCAGCGGCTGCTTGCGGAAAAGAACATCGTTTACCGGGCAGAACCGGATTCCATCACGGTGGAGGGGACGCTGGAGCCGGGGGAGTACGCCCTCCCCGGAGACGTCTCCAGTCAGTTTATCACCGGGCTGCTCTTTGCCCTCCCCCTGCTGGACGGGGACTCGGAGCTGCATCTGACCACCCCTCTGGAGTCCGCCGCCTATGTGGACATGACGGTGGACGCATTGAACCGGTTCGGCGTGGGCATTGACCGGACGGAAAACGGCTGGCACATCCCCGGAGGACAGCGGCCTGTGGGCCGCGACCTGACGGTGGAGGGGGACTGGTCCCAGGCGGGCTTTTTCTATGCAGCCCGGGGGCTGGGCAATCCAGTGGAGACCTGCGGCATGAACGATGCCTCTGTCCAGGGGGACCGGGTCATCCGGGACTACGCCGCCCAGCTGGACGGGCGGGGGACGGTGACGCTGGACGTGAGCCAGTGTCCCGACCTGGCCCCGGCCCTGGCGGTCCACGCCGCCCTCCGGGCGGGGGAGACCACCCATTTGGTGAACGCCGCCCGGCTGCGGATGAAGGAGAGCGACCGCATCGAGACGGTGACCTCCGAGCTGAACCGGCTGGGAGCGCACATCGAGGCGTACCCCGACGCCATGACGATTCACGGCGTCTCCGCCCTCCGGGGCGGGGAGACGGACAGCCACAACGACCACCGCATTGCCATGATGCTGGCCGTCGCCGCCACCCGGGCCGACGGACCGGTGATTATCCGGGACGCCGGGAGCGTGGCGAAATCCTATCCCCGGTTCTGGGAGGACTACGAACAGCTGGGGGGACGCATCACCCGGCAGGAGGAATGACAGATGAAGCACATGATTTTTGGAGAGTCCCACGGCCCCGCCATCGGCGTGGTGCTGGAGGGGGTCCCCGCCGGGGTGGAGCTGGACCTGGAGCAGATCGCCTTTGAGCTGTCCCGCCGCGCCCCGGGGCAGGACGCCCTCTCCACCCAGCGCAGGGAGGCGGACGTGCCGGAGATCCTCTCCGGCGTGTTCCAGGGCAACACCACGGGTAGCCCCCTGGCCGCCATCATCCGCAACACGGACACCCGGAGCGGGGACTACGAAAAGACGAAAAACCTGCCCCGGCCCGGTCACGCCGACTACACCGGCTTTCTCCGGTATCAGGGCTATAACGACTACCGGGGCGGCGGACACTTCTCCGGCCGTCTCACCGCCCCTCTGGTGTTCGCCGGGGCGGTGGCCAAGCAGATTTTGGCAGGGGAGGGGGTCTCCGTGGGGGCCCATATCCGTTCCATAGGGTCGGTGGAGGATACGCCCTTCCAAAACGATGAG
>JAJBTD010000192.1 GCA_020861055.1 Clostridiales bacterium
CTCCTACTGCATCTATTCCGCCGTCATCTCCGGCCTGATCTATCCCATCGAAGCGCATTGGATCTGGGGCGGCGGCTGGCTGGCACAGCTGGGCTTCCATGACTTCGCCGGCTCCTGCGCCATCCACATGGTGGGCGGCATCTCCGCCCTCATCGGGGCCAAGATCCTCGGCCCCCGTATCGGCAAGTTCAAGAAGGAGAAGGACGGCAGCATCAAGGTGCACAGCTTCCCCGGCCACAGCCTGCCCCTGGGCTGTCTGGGCTGCTTCATCCTCTGGCTGGGCTGGTACGGCTTTAACGGCGCCGCCGCCACCTCTGTGGAGCAGCTGGGCTCTATCTTCCTGACCACCACCGTTGCCCCCGCCGTGGCCACCGTCACCTGCATGATCTTCACCTGGCTGAAGTACGGCAAGCCCGACGTGTCCATGTGTCTGAACGCCTCGCTGGCGGGCCTGGTGGCCATCACCGCCCCCTGCGACACGACCGACTGCCTGGGCGCGGCCATCATCGGCATTGTGGCAGGTCTGCTGGTCTGCTTCGGCGTGTGGCTGCTGGACTATAAGCTCCGCATCGACGACCCCGTGGGCGCTGTGGCGGTCCACTGCCTCAATGGTATGTGGGGCACCATCGCTGTGGGCCTGTTCTCCACCACCTCCGCTCCCGGCAACGATACCCTGGTGGGCCTGTTCTACGGCGGCGGCTTCAGCCTGCTGGGAAAGCAGCTGCTGGGTCTGGTTTCCGTGGCCGCCTGGACCGCCGTGACCATCACCATCACCTTCCTGATCATCAGGGCCTGCGTGGGCCTGCGGGTCACCCCTGAGGAGGAGATTGCCGGTCTGGACAGCACCGAGCACGGCCTGCCCTCCGCCTATGCCGGCTTCGACTTCACCGACCGGGATACGGACAGCAGCGACGTCATCACCGGAAATGTGCCTATGAACGCCGCCGTCCAGGTGGAGAACGTCCAGCAGAGCGAACCGGTGACCGTCACCTCCGGCGCCTCCTATGGGGCCTACAGCAAGATCGTCATCGTCTGCCGTCAGAACCGGTTCGAGGCGATCAAGAGCGCCATGGCTCAGATCGGCGTGACCGGTATGACCGTGACCCAGGTCATGGGCTGCGGGGCTCAGAAGGGCAAGGTGGAGTATTACCGTGGCGTCCCCCTGACCATGAGCCTGCACCCCAAGCTGAAGATCGAGGTGGTCGTCTCCACCGTCCCCGTGGATCAGGTAATCGCCGCCGCCAAGATGGCGCTGTATACCGGCAATCTGGGTGATGGCAAGATCTTCGTCTACAACGTGGAGAACGTCATCCGGGTCCGCACCGGCGAGGAGGGCTATGCCGCCCTCACCAACGACGAGCTGCCTGAGCCTGTGAAGTAATCGGTTCGATTTCCCTAAGCTGCTTTCACCGGGCCGCACACCCGTGGAAGATACACTCTCCTATACTCCTCCATGCTCCGCCGGGGTGGCACGACCCGGCAGAACACAGAGCCTCCCGCTCCATTGGTCCGGGAGGCTTTGTCTGTCGTTTCGTTATGCGTAGTTCAGGACCTCGTGATGGGTCCGGGAGACGAGGACCTCTAATTGAGGGAACCCCTCCTCCAGCCAGTCGTGCAGCACCGGGACCACCACGTTCTCCGTGGGGAAGTGGCCCGCGTCGATGAGGGTCAGGCCCAGCTCCCCGGCGTCCAGGAAGTGGTTGTATTTCAGGTCGGAGGTGACAAAGGCGTCGCATCCGGCGGCACGGACGGCCTCCAGCATACTGCCGCAGGCGCCGCCGCCCACCGCCACCCGGCGGATGGGCCGTCCCCCGTCCACATATCGGAGGCCGTTGGGCCGGAGGGCGATCTGCACCCGCTCCAGCAGCGCCTCAGTGGTCACCGCCTCCGGCAGCAGGCCCACCCGGCCGATACCGGCGGGCCGTCCCTCGTCGTCTGTGCCGCTGACCTCCAGCAGAGACACCTGCTCCACCCCCAGCGCGTCCGCCAGAGCGGAGTTCACCCCGCCCTCCACGGCGTCCAGGTTGGTGTGACAGCAGATAGCGGCCAGCCCCAGCCGGGCCATGCTCCACAGCTTCCGGCCCACCAGGTCCTCCGGGGCCAGGGTGACACGGCGCACCGGGTTGAAAATCAGGGGATGATGGCTGACGATGAGCTGGGCGTCCCGCTCCGCCGCCTCCCCGATCACCTGGTCGGTGATGTCTAGGGCCACCAGCACCCGCCGGACCTCTCCCGCCGGGTCGCCCACCAGCAGCCCGGAGTTGTCCCAGCTCTCCTGGAGCCGGAAGGGGGCCTTTTGGTCTAAATAGGCTCTGATTTCCTCTACCGTTGTCATGGCAGCTCTCCTCTCTCTGCGGCGTCCCGCCACTGTTCCAGTTCGTTTTCGGCCCTCGTCAGCTCGTCCAGACGTATCGCATCCGGCCGGGCGGCGTGAAGCAGGCCCTCTCTCTGCCGCCGGAGCCGTTCCAGCTCGTGGCGAAGATAATTCCCCCAGGGGCAGCCCGCCGCCCAGGTTTCCGGCCGTCCGGCGATGCGGGTCCCCGGCGTCCAGCGTGTATCGCTCTCCCCGCCGTTGACCACCAGGACGGTGTACCACCGCTGCTCCTCCCGGACGCAATACTCCTGCCGGATGGCGTATCCGTTTTCCGTCAGCCACTCCCGCAGCTCCGGCAGATTGCTCTGGGGCTGGAGCAGGAGACGGACATTTTCCCGTGTCCAGGGGGCGGCGGCCAGGATGCTCCGCACCGTCTCTCCCCCCATCCCGGCCATGGCGATGCAGTCCGCCTCGTGGGGGGACAGAGCCGCCAGACCGTCGGAGAGGCGAAATTGAATCTGTTCCGTGCAGCCGAACCGCTCCGCCGTCTCCCTGGCATGGGCCAGGGGGCCGGGGCGGAGATCGCCGGCGATGGCGGTTTCAACGACCCCGTTTTGGAGCAGCCACACCGGGAGATAGGCGTGGTCGGTGCCGATGTCCGCAAAGCGGCAGCCTCTGGGCACCAGGGCCGCCACCGTCCGGAGCCGGGGAGATAATTCCAGTGTCATAGCGCACCTCGAAACTCGAAACTCGAAAAAAGAAAGGCCGCCGGAGCTTGTTCCGGCGGCCTGTTCGGTCTGGTCTGCCGCCTTACTCTGGAAGGTCGACAATGCTGTTCAGCTCGTCCAGCAGGGTGTCCACGTCCACGCCGTGGACCATGCAGGCCTCCTCTACCGTCTCGCCCATGGAGGCGGGGCAGTACAGGCAGTGCATCCCGATGGACATGAACAGCGGGGCCGCATCCGGGGCAATCCGCAAAATATCGCTGATAATGGTATCCTTGGTGATCTCCGTCATGGTGATTCCCTCCGTCATGGTGATTTCCGCCTTTGGCGGCGGTTAGGTTTTCCTAATCGCCCCTATTATACCCGGTAGGAACCGGATTTTCAACCGTTTTCCGCGTTCTCCCGCAGAAATTTGCTACCGGATATTGATCGTCCAGCACTCCGGGGAGAGGAGCGCCAGGAGATACCCTCCTTCCGCCTCTGAGGAGGCGCTGTCGTAGGCCTTCTCTTGACGGTTAACGCTCTCCGTCTCCCCGTCCGACGAGAGAAAGAGATAGGCGGTCATGCCGCCGTTATCGCCCCCGGAGTAACCGATGTCCACCTCGTCCAGAGCGTCCGACAGACCTTCATATTCCCGGAGGATTTTCAGATAGCTCTCCGCCAGGACGTAGGTCAGGGTCTCCAGGACCTCTCCATTTGCATCGCCGGAGTCCGTATATCCCATTACCTCCGCCAGCTCTGCCCCGCCGTCGCAGTAGACCGTCAGAGGCAGCCCCGTCTCGTCGTCCACGATCAGGGAGCAGAACATGGGTTCTCCATACAGCTCCCCAAAGAAAACCACGTTCCAGCACTGAAACGCCGTCTCGCTGGCCTCGTCCACGTAGAGGTGGCAGCTCACCTCTGTCTCGTAATTGTACAACTGCCAGGGATAAAGCCCCAGCGCCGTCTGAATCCGGTCCAAAATCTCCTGACTGATGGTAATTGCATCCTCCGAGGTCAGCTCCATCTCCGATTCGTCCATGGAGTAAATACTGGCGTAGCGCTCAGAGATACAGCTTACCCGGTAGAGATAGGTGTCTAAGGAGAAGCTCTCGCTCTGGGTCAGGCTCAGCCCCGCCACGTCGGTCAGGGCGGTCTGGGTCTGGGCCATGGCGTCTTGATAGGGGAAAGCCAGTCCGGGAAGCTGGCTGAACAGAAACAGCACCGCCCCGGTACACACCGCCGCCAGGGCGGTCAAGAGCGCCCGTTTTCCGCGCATGACGCATCTCCCCCTCTCAGCTCCACCGTGACCAGGGTGCCCTTCCCCGGCTCGCTCTGAAAGGTCATGGTCCCGTGGTGGATGCGGACGATCTCCCGGCACAGGGCCAGCCCCAGGCCCGCGCCCCCCTGGGCACGGGAGCGGGACTTGTCCACCCGGTAAAAGGCCTCTGTGAGCCGTTCGATCTCTTCCGGGGGAATCCCCCGGCCGTTGTCCATGACCTGTATCTCACAGCCGTCGTCCTCCGTGGGCCGGATGCCCAGCAGGAGGTTCTTTTTCCTGTCTCCGTCCAGAGCCTTTCGTCCGTTGTCCAGCAGGTTCAGGATGAGAGACTTTGCCAGCTCCGGTTCCAGCAGAGCAGACCCAGGCTGGCAATAGACCCGGAGACGGATGCCGTTCTTTTCCGCCACCGGCTCCATGGCGTCCCTGACCTGACGGGCCAGCTGGGGCAGGTCGGTCCGGGTGAGGGCAAAATCGTCCTTTCCCAGCACCAGCAGGTCCAGCAGCTTTAAGGATAAGTGTTCCAGGCGGCTCCCCTCCCGGAAGATGTAATTCGCCGCTTGCTGGGCGTCCTCCGGGGGAAGGCTTTGACTGCGGAGCAGGTCGGCATAGCCGATGATGGAGGTCATGGGGGTTTTCAGCTCGTGGGCGAAGCTGCCCATAAACTCTTCCTGACGGCGCATAGTCTCCTGGAGCTGTTTTACATAATTCTGAATGCTGTCCGCCATCCGGTCAAACTCTTTTGAGAGAGCGGCCACCTCGTCCCCGCCCCGGATACGGGAGCGACGGGACAGATCGCCCTGGGCCAGAGACTGGGCGGTGCGGGAGAGCCGGGTCAGGGGCCGTGTGAGCAGAGTGGCGATGAGCCAGGACAGCGCGCCCCCCAGGGCCACCACCACCCAAAAGACCCGGAAGTAGATCTGCTGCTGGCTCTCCCGGAGGGCATAGACGGAGGACATATCATACAGCCCGTCCAGATAGCAGACCGTCTCCCCCATGCGGAATTGGCTGGTGATCTGATAGTAGCGGCTCTCCCCGGCAGAAAAGAGCTGCATCACCCCCTGTTCCTCCTGAGTGTCGGCCCGGAGGTCCAGCAGCAGGCCGGAAAATCTGCTGTCGCCGAGGTAGATCGTCTCCCCCGCCTCGTCCGTCACCCGGAGGGTGAGCCAGCCGCCGGCCTGCTGCCCGTCCATCTGGCTGAGAATGTCCGCCACGTCCTCCGGCCCGGTCTGGTCGCTGACGGCATTGACCAGGCTCAGGGTGCTCTGTACCATCCGGTAGGACTGCACCGCCGCATCCTCCTCCTCACTGAGCAGACTGGAAAAGGACAGGGAGAGGAGCAGCGTCCCGCCTACTCCAAAGGACAGCGCCAGCACCAGCACAGTGGAGAGCAGCATCTTGGTGCGAAAGCGCATATCAGGCCTCCAGCCGGTAGCCCACCTTGGGGATAGCCACCAGCCGCCGCTCCCAGCCCACCTTGCGCCGGAGCCGCTGAACGTGGAGGTCCACCGTCCGGGTGGTGCTGGTATACTCTCCGCCCCACACCCGCTGATAGATGGTCTCCCGGTAGAGGGCGATGCCAGGGTTCTGGGCAAAGAGCAGGAGCAGCTCGTACTCCTTAGGGGTCAGGGCGATCTCCTGCCCGTCCCGAAAGACCTGCATGGAGCGTAGGTCGATGTGCAGGCCGCCCACGTCCAAAGTGCTGGCCAGCTTCTGGTATCGGCGGAGCACCACCTCCACCCGTGCCAGCAGCTCGATAATCTCAAAGGGCTTGACCAGATAGTCCTCCGCCCCCATCCGCAGGCCCTTCACCCGGTCGCTCACCGCATTTTTCGCCGTGAGGAAGATGACCGGAATCCCCAGGGGCCGGATGTACTCCATCAGCTCAAAGCCGTCCGCGCCGGGGAGCATGATGTCCAGCAAGATCAGGTCAAAAGCGGTATCCGTTTCCAGCAGGTCGGCGGCGGCCAGCCCGTCGTAGACGCAGCGGCACTGATACC
>JAJBTD010000020.1 GCA_020861055.1 Clostridiales bacterium
CTGCGAGCCAGCTTTGCCGCCCGGTCAGATTCGGGGCGATCTGCACATGGGGGACGGAGGAAAAGGCGGCGGAGGGGGTGGTGCCGTTGCAGACGGCGGCGAAGTCCAGCCCCGCCCGGCGGGCGGTTTCTGCGTCGATAAGGGTGTCCCCCACGAACAGAACCTCCTCCCGCCGAAGGCCCAGCCGTTCCAGGGCCAGAAGCGCCCCCTCCGGGTCCGGCTTGGGCTGGCGAATGTCCTCCCCGCCGATGCACAGACTCAACCGGTCGGTCAGGCCATAGTGCGTAAAGACCCGCTGGATGGTGGCTCTCCGCTTGGTGCTCACCACCGCTACCCGGACGCCCTCCCTGTTCAGCCAGTCCAGCAGCTCCACCGCGCCGGGGAACAGCCGGGTCTGGGACACCTGGAGCGGGTCGGCGATGTGGACATAGTGCCTGCGAAATTCCGCCCGGCGGCCCACGTCCTCATCTCCGGAGAGGAGGGTGTAGGCGTCCTCCAGCGTCATGCCGATGGTGCGGCGCACTGCCTCCCCGTCCGGCCGGGGCAGACCCATCTCCTCAAACGCCCCGTAAAATCCCGTCTGGATGCATTCGGTCGCATCCCCCAGGGTGTAGTCAAAGTCAAAGAAAACGCCTCGATAAAAGGCCATGGTCGTCATCCCGCTTTCTCGCTGTCATATTGAAACAAAATGTGCCCTGTACGCTCTGCGTCCATCCACAAATTCCCGGCATGATTCCCTTTTTTCCTCCCATACTGAACGGGAGAAATGAATTCGAGGAGGGACCGTCTTATGTCCAGTCCGTTCAGCCGCCGGGGGCGCATCCGCGCCGTCTCCTTTTTTGCCGCCGTTCTGGTCATCGTCTGCGGCGTCGCCATTCAGGAACGCTATCGGGCGGACCAGCTCCAGCGTACCGTCTCCAACGCCTATCTCCACGCCTTCTCCGAGGTGACCGCCAGTCTGGACCGGATGGACGCCGCCCTGCAAAAAGGGCAGTATGTCACCTCCGCCCCCATGTTCTGCTCCCTGTGCAGCGAGATCTCTGCCCAGGCCACCGCCGCGCAGATGGCTTTGGGGCAGCTCCCCATGGCCAACGTAGAGCTGGAGCAGACCGCCGCCTTCCTGGCTACAGTGGGGGACTATGCCCAGGCACTGAGCCGCTCCGCCGCCCTGGAGGGGACGTGGACGGAGGAGGACCGGGACAACTGGAGCCAGCTCTCTCAGGCGGCCCAGACCCTCTCCCGGCAGCTGGACGAGCTGGAGCTGGAGCTGTTCGACGGCAGCTTTTCCATCGACGATGTGGCCGCCGCCCAGGCCCGGCTGTCCGCCGCTACAGAGGAGACGGAGGAGCCTGTCTCCGGCTTTCAGTCGGTGGAGGCGGACTTCCCGGAGCTGCCCAGCCTGGTCTATGACGGCCCCTTCTCCCAGCACCTGACAGACAAAACGCCCCTGGCGTTGGAGGGGCTGGACGAGATCACCGGGGAAGAGGCGCTGACCGTCGCCCAGGAGCTGCTGGGCGACGAGACGCTGACGGTGGAGGGAACCGTGGAGGGGAACATTCCCACCTACACCCTCTCCGGAGAGACGGACTCCGGACGGAGGACTGTCTCCATTACCCGACGGGGGGAAAAGCTTCTCTCCCTGGTGACCCAGGGAACCCCGGCGGAGCAAAATCTGACCCCAGAGCAGGGGATTCAGGCTGCCCGCACAGCGTTGGAGCGGCTGGGCTTCGGGGAGATGGGGGAGAGCTACTACTCCCTCCAGAGCAATATTTTGACGGTAAATTTCTGCGCGCTCCAGGACGGGGCGTATTGCTATCCTGATCTGGTGAAGGTGTCCGTCTCCATGGCGGACGGCAGTCTGCTGGGCTTTGAGGCCCAGGGCTATCTCACCAACCACCATCAGCGGACGCTGGAATCTCCCGCCGTCTCCCAGGAGGAGGCTCAGGAAATGGTGGCGGACAATCTGAGCGTTCTCTCCGTCCGACAGGCGGTGGTGCCCAGCCAGGGGGAGTATGAGCGCCTCTGCTGGGAGTTCCTCTGCGAGACGGAGGAGGGCGGCCACGTCATCGTCTACGTCAACGCCCAGACCGGGGCAGAGGAAAAAATCCTTCTGCTGCTGGAGGACGAGCACGGGACGCTGGCGATGTAGGCATTTCAGTGAGTAGTGGTCAGTGGTCAGCAGTCAGCATCCCCAGGCACCCCTCGAACTGCACTCCGTAGGGATGTTCCGGGCCGGTGCGGCGGATGGCGGCGGCGACGAAGGCGCCGGCAGTCTCCGCCGCCTGTTCCAGGGTGTCGCCCTTCATCAGCCGCCCCAAAAGGGCGGCGGCGAACAGATCCCCCGTTCCGTGGAACCGACCCGGCAGGCGGGGCTGACCTTGAAAGACGGCGCACCCGTTCCCGGCGTGGTAAATCAGGTTGGTCGCCTGACCGGGAACGCAGTCCAGGCCGGTGAGCACTACCGTTTTGGGGCCGAGCTTCCCCAGCCGCCGGGCCAATTGGAGGCAGAAGTCCTCGTCATACCTCTCCGGCGTCGGCTCTCCCAGCAGGAGACAGCCCTCGGTGAGATTGGGGAGGAGGATGTCCGCCCGCTGGCACAGAGCCGCCATCCGGGCGGTGTAGTCCGGGCCGAAGCCGGTGTAAAACTGCCCGTTGTCCCCCATGGCCGGGTCGATGAGGATGAGGGCGCTGCCCCGGAGGTCGTCCACCACCTGGGCGGCAAAGTCGATGGCCCCCGCCCCCAGATAGCCCAGGGCCAGGGCGTCAAAGGTGAGACCCTGCTTTCTCCAACTCTCCCAGACGGCGGGGAGGAAGCCCGTCAGAGGATGAACCACCGGCGGGTCAAATTCCAGCCCGGTGTGGGTGGAGAGGATGGCGGTGGGCAGCACGCAGCACTCCACCCCGCAGGCGGAGAGCACCGGCAGCGCCGCGGTCAGGGAGCACTGTCCCACGCAGGAGAGGTCCTGTAGGGAGAGCACCCGCTTTCCGCCGGTCACCATTCCAGCACCAATCCCACCGGGCAATGGTCGCTGCCATAGATCTCGTTATGAATCTCTGCCGCCCGCACCCGGTCCCGGAGACGGTCGGAGACGATGAAGTAGTCGATCCGCCATCCTGCGTTGTTCTCTCTGGCGTGGAACCGGTAGCTCCACCAGGAATAGGCCCCTGTCCGGTCTGGGTAGAGATAGCGGAAGGTGTCGGTGAAGCCGGAGGACAGGAGGGCGGTCATCTTTCCACGCTCCTGGTCAGAGAAGCCCGCATTGCCCCGGTTGGGGCCGGGATTTTTCAAATCGATCTCCTCGTGGGCCACATTCAGGTCGCCGGTGTACACCACCGGCTTTTTCCAGTCCAGCGCCATCAGGTAGGCCCGCAGGTCATCCTCCCACTGCATCCGGTAGTCGATGCGCCGCAGACCGTCCTGGGCGTTGGGGGTGTAGCAGCAGACAAAATAGAACTGAGGGAACTCCAGCGTGATGAGCCGTCCCTCATGGTCGTGAGCCTCGATGTCCATGCCGTAGGTCACGCTCATCGGCTCCAGCCGGGTAAAGGCCGCCGTGCCGGAGTAGCCCTTCTTCTCGGCGCTGTTCCAATACTGCCGGTAGCCGGGGAGGTCTAATTCCACCTGTCCCGGCTGGAGCTTGGTCTCCTGGAGGCAGAAGATGTCCCCATCCAGGGCGGCAAAGCTCTCCCCGAAGCCCTTCTTGATACAGGCCCGGAGGCCGTTGACGTTCCAGGATATGAGGTGCATGGCGGTTCTCCTTATGTGGTGGGATTCAGGCAGTGGTTTACAGGGATGGGACGGCTCACCGTTTCCGCTCGTCCTCGATATCCCAGAACTGGTTGACCAGCCGGCTTTGAAGGACGATATACACCACAGCGGCGGCGATGATGAGAATCATGGAGGCGATGCCGGTCCAGGAGGGGAATTCCGCCCCCATGTCCTCCGCCATGGAGATGGCGGCGTAGGCCAGAACGATGACGGAGACTGTGGCAAGATTGGGACGCAGCTTGGCCAAAAATGCGTCCGGGTCCTTGCACTCGGAGAGACGGAGCTTTTTCGGCAGAATCACCTTGACGCTCTCCAGCTCGCCGGTGGCCTTGCTCTTGGCACAGAGATACAGGCCGTAGCAGCCGGCGGCCAGGAAGATCAGATCGTAGAAAAACCAGAAAGTCATGAGAATATGCCTCCTTACAGCTGGAAGATCACGCCCGCCGCGGCGGACAGGGCGATCCAAATAATGGGGTGGAGCTTTTTCAGCCGCTCCAAATGGGTACAGGCGTATACCACCGCCGCCAGGAGCAGCAGCTGCCAGTTCAGGGAGAAGGTGACGACGGCTCCCTCGGTGCTCAGAACAGTGAGCAGGGAGATGGTCACCACCCCCCAGCAGGCGGCGGCGATCAGGCCGGTGGAGGCGGGACGCAGACCATAGAAGACGTATTCCACATATTTGCTGCTGCGGAATTTCTCCAGGAAAGCGGCGATGATGATAATGATGATGATGGAGGGACAGACCAGACCCAGAGTGGCGACCACTGCACCCAGGACGCCTCCCACCTCAAACCCCACGTAGGTGGCCATATTCACCCCCATGGGGCCGGGGGTGGATTCGGAGATGGCGATCATGTTGGCCAGCTCTGCATTGGTGAACCAGCCGGTGGAGGCCCCCATGTCGGTGAGAAAGGGGACGGTGGCAAGGCCGCCGCCCACGGCAAAGAGGCCCGCCTTGAAAAATTCATAGAACAGACGGAGGTAGAGCATCACGCCTCATCCCCTCCCTTCTGCCCCCGGCGCTCCTGCATCAGCTTCAGGGCCAGACCGATCACCCCGCAGACCAGCACCAGGATGGCGGGGGAGAGGCCCCAGATGGCGGAGAGCAGGAACACCACCAGGAAGATGACTGCGGTGGTCATGTCGATCACGGTGGATTTCCGCAGTTTCATGACGGCATTGAAGATGAGCACGCAGACACAGGCCCGGATGCCGTTGAAGGCGTGGATAACATAGACGTTGTCGGCAAAGTTCTGGAGAAAGGCGGCGATGACCGAGATGATGACCAGGCTGGGGAACACCATTCCCAGAGTGGCCACGATGCCGCCCAGGATGCCCTTGTACTTGTGACCGATAAAGGTGGCGGTGTTCACGGCGATGACGCCGGGGGTACACTGGCCGATGGCGTAGTAGTCGGTCAGCTCTGCGTCAGTGGCCCAGCCCTTTTTCTCCACCACCTCCCGCTGGAGGATGGGGAGCATGGCGTAGCCCCCGCCAAAGGTGCAGACCCCCACCCGTGCGAAGGTGAGAAACAGGTCCAGATAGACGTTCATATCAGCAGATTCCCTCTCTCTTTTTCAGTATGTCCACCTCGTCCAGCCACAGCCGGGCGACGGCGTCGCTGGGCATCCGCCAGTCTCCCCTTGGGGAGAGGGTGACGGTGCCCACCTTGGGGCCGTCGGGCAGGCAGGAGCGCTTGAACTGCTGGGAGAAGAACCGGCGATAGAAGTTCTCCAGCCAGCGGAGGATGACCTGAGGCGTGTACCGCCCCTTCCAGGCGTATACCGCCAGGCGGTAGACCTTCCCCGGCCGGAAGCCCCAGCGGACGGCGTAGTACAGGAAGAAGTCGTGAAGCTCATAGGGCCCCACCAGATCCTCCGTCCGTTGGGCGATCTGCCCGTCCTGCTCCGGGGGCAGCAGCTCCGGGGAGACAGGGGTGTCCAGAATGTCCTGGAGGACGGCGGAGAGCCGGGGCTGCGTCTGCGCCGCATCGTCCCGGACGTAGGCAACCAGATGGCGCACCAGAGTCTTGGGGATGGAGGAATTGACGGCATACATACTCATATGGTCGCCGTTGTAGGTGGCCCAGCCCAGGGCCAGCTCGGAGAGATCGCCGGTACCCACTACCATGCCGCCGGTCTTGTTGGCCAGGTCCATGAGCACCTGGGTACGCTCTCTCGCCTGTCCATTTTCAAAGGTGACAGAGTGGTCGTCCATGCTCTGCCCGATGTCCCGGAAGTGGACGGAGACTGCCTGGCCGATGTCCACCGTCTTCAGCGTCGCCCCCAGCTCCTCCGCCAGCAGGACGGCGTTGGATTTGGTCCGCTGGGTGGTACCGTAGCAGGGCATGGTCACCGCCAGAATGTCGCTGGCGGGGCGGTTCAGCAGGTCCATGGCGGTCTTGGTGATCAGAATGGCCAGAGTGGAGTCCAGACCGCCGGAGAGTCCGATCACCGCCGTCCTGGCGTGGGTGTGCTCCAGCCGCTTGCGCAGGCCCTGATCCGCCAGGGCGAGAAT
>JAJBTD010000139.1 GCA_020861055.1 Clostridiales bacterium
AGCCAGAGCAGCTCCACCGGCGTCCGGGTCTGTCGCCCCACCACATGGCGCTGTATCTTCAAATGAGGGGAGCGGAGCCGCCGCCGGAGCAGAGAGGTGTTGGTGCGCACCGACTCCACAAAGCTGTCCCTCGCCCCCTTCATCTCTGTCTCGTTCTCCGGCTCGGAGACGGACCGCTTTTCCTCCGTCTCCACCGAGCAGGTGATGACCCCGTCCGGGAGGAACAGGGCGCAGCTCCCCTCCAGCAGCTGGGCCACCGTGTCGTCCACCGTGGTCTGCTCCTGGGCGTCCTGGTTCCACACGCCCCCGTCCAGCAGGGCCTGAGTGGGCCGCTCTCCCTGGGGGATGTCCAGCGTCCCCAGCGGCCGGAGAACATAGTCGTTCAGCCGCTCGCTGCGCACCATCCCTCCCAGCCAGCAGACCCGGATACCCGTCTCCCAGTGGGGAGGCCGCACCTCCTTGTGGGAAAAATCCTCACAGTCGGCAAACACCGCCTCCACCCGCTCCCAGGTCAGGGGACCGTCAAACTCCGGCTCCCGCCTGGGATGGTGGGCCACATGGCCGGCCCGCTCTCCAAACAGACTCATTTCCGCACCCTCTTTTCCTCAGATGAGGAAAGTATGGCCCGATGAGGCGTTTTCTATGTCTGTGGTCGTCTCCTTCGATGCAAAAACAAATCCACCGGGGACGGCGGGCCGCTTCTCTGCGGCATACCGTTCCCGGCGGATGATAAATGTAAATGGTGATGTTCTGATCAGATTCTCGCCACGCCGCTCTCTCTGGCGGCCTGGGCCACGGCGGAGGCTACCGCCCCTCTCACCCGCTCGTCAAAGGCGTGGGGAAGGATGTAGTCCGCGCTCAGCTCCTCCTCCGACACCAGGGAGGCCAGGGCGTTGGCGGCGGCGATCTTCATGGCGTCGTTGATGTCGCTGGCCCGCACCTCGCCGGTCCCCCGGAACATGCCGGGGAAGGCCAGCACGTTGTTGATCTGGTTGGGGAAGTCGGAGCGCCCGGTGCCCACCACGGCGGCTCCGGCGGCCAGCGCCTCCTCCGGCATGATCTCCGGGGTGGGATTGGCCATGGGGAACAGGATCGCGTTGGGGGCCATGGTCTTTACCATCTCGGCAGTGACCATCCCCGGCGCGGAGACCCCGATGAACACGTCCGCTCCCACCAGCACCTCCGCCAGAGAGCCGGAGCGCCGCTCCCGGTTGGTGACGGCGGCGATCTCCCGCTTGGCGTCGTTCAGGCCCTCCCGGCCCTCGTAGATGGCGCCCTTCCGGTCGCACATGATGACGTTGTGCAGACCGCGGGCCTGGAGCAGCTTGATGATGGCGATGCCCGCCGCCCCGGCGCCGCAGGTGACCACCCGGATGTCCTCCATCCGCTTGTCCACCAGCCGCAGGGCGTTGGTCAGCGCCGCCAGCACCACCACGGCGGTACCGTGCTGGTCGTCGTGGAACACCGGGATGTCGCACCGCTCCTTGAGCTTCCGCTCGATCTCAAAGCACCGGGGGGCGGAGATATCCTCCAGATTGATGCCCCCGAAGGAGCCGGCCAGCAGAGCCACCGTGTTGACGATCTCGTCCACGTCATGGCTGCGCACGCACAGGGGGACGGCGTCCACGTCGCCGAAGGCCTTGAACAGAACGCACTTGCCCTCCATCACCGGCATCCCCGCCTCAGGGCCGATGTCCCCCAGGCCCAGGACGGCAGAGCCGTCGGTGACCACCGCCACCGTGTTCCAGCGGCCGGTCAGCTCATAGCTCTTGGCCGGGTCCTTCTGGATCTCCAGACAGGGCTGAGCCACTCCGGGGGTATAGGCCAGGCTCAGGGCATCCTTGTCCCTGACCTCCATTTTGGGAACGGTGGACAGCTTGCCCGCCCACTGGTAATGCAGCTTTAACGACTCCTCTGCGTAGTTCATCTTCCGTCATTCCTCTCCCGTTGCCGGTTCTTTTATCACAATCGACGGTATTATAGCGTAAATTTTCGCCCTATGCAATCCTGATGAATGAAAATAGGCTAATTTCCTTTTTTCTTCCGGTTTCATATGGTATAATCTGTATAGAAATACCATTCCCGGAGAGGAGGCGCCCGCCCATGACCACCCAGCCGCCCCCGGACGCCGACCGGCGGGGCTATCTGCTGGAGGAGTTCCGGCTCTTTCACCTCAAGGAGACCCGCGCCCAGCGCTTCTCCTATCACTACCACGAGTTTGACAAGGTGGTGGTCTTTCTCTCCGGCCAGGTGACCTACACCGTGGAGGGCAAGGCCTACTTCCTCTCCCCCGGCGACCTGCTGCTGGTGCCCCACCACCACATCCATCAGCCGGACATCGGCGGAGCCACCTATGAGCGGTACATCCTGTGGCTGGCTCCGGACTTTCTGGAATCGGAGGGCCTCTCCCCCTGCTTTCAGCGGGCGCGGGAGACCGGCTTTCATCTGGTCCGCACCGGCAACCGGGGACTGCTCATGGACCTGCTGGCCCAGCTGGAGCGGGCTTTGGACGACGACGGCTTCGGCCACGACCTGCTGGCCCGCACCTGCTGCCTGCAGTTTCTCATCCACCTGAACCGGGGCAGTCTGGGCAATCTGGCCCCCGCCAGAGGGCAATCCTTCCGCTCCGACCCCAAGATCGACGAGATCATGGCCTATATCAACGCCCATCTGACGGAGTCCCTGTCCGTCCAGAGCCTGGCGGAGCGGTTCTTCCTCTCCCCCTCCTGGCTGATGCACCGCTTCAAAGAGATTACCGGCTGCACTGTCCACCAGTACATTCTGCAAAAGCGGCTCATCCTGGCCGCCTCCCTCATCCGCTCCGGGACGCCGGTGATGAAGGCCGCCAGTCAGAGCGGCTTTGCGGATTACTCCACCTTCCTCCGGGCCTTTCAGAACGCCTACCACGTCTCTCCCAGGGAATATCGCTGAGCCTGATGCAAGGCCCCGGAGGGCGGTCCTCAGACCGTCTCTCCGGGGTCTTTTTCTATGGAAAGGTTTCTTACAAAACTTTTTGACCCCGTTCGATGTAAGGCCCCTCCCCCTGACGGCTTTCTCTGGTTTCCCTCTCCATATGTTGTTACGTCAACCCACCAATGCATATTTTTTCCTCATTCCGACGGAAATCCGGTGTGCAAAACTCTGTGGAAAATGTGGAAAAGTCCTGTGGAATCGTATTTTCACCTGGAGGCCGGTCATTTTTTCCAAAAGTACCCAGGATGAATATTCACCTCCGGCGACCGGGACATAATTCCTCCCGTAAATGGAGCGGCCCCGCCGATGACGGAGCCGCTCCTACAGTGTTCTGTACTTTTTCCCTTTGTTAGCTCCGACTTCCCAATCTGTCCGCGATCACCCTAGCCACCTTGATGCCGGAGGCGCCCGCCTGGGCCAGTCCTCTGGTGGTCCCTGCGCCGTCGCCGATGGCGAAAAATCCGGTCATGGGCGTCTCCAGCTCCCTGGAGAGCTGGATGCGGCTGGAGTAGAATTTCACCTCCGCGCCGTAGAGCAGGGTGTCGTAGTTGGCGGTGCCGGGTGCCAGCTTGTCCAGGGCGTAAATCATCTCGATGATGTCGTCCAGCTGCCGCTTGGGCAGGGCCAGGGACAGGTCGCCGGGAACAGCGGCGGTGAGGGTGGGATGGACAAAGGACTTGCTCATCCGGTGGTCGTTGGTCCGCCGTCCCCCCACCAGGTCTCCGAACCGCTGAACCAGCACCCCTCCCGCCAGCATGTTGCTGAGAGAGGCGATGTGCTTGCCGTAGCGATACGGCTCGTTAAAGGGCTGGGTGAACCGGTTGGACACCAGCAGGGCGAAATTGGTGTTCTCGCTCCGGAGGCTGGGGTCGGAGTAGGAGTGACCGTTGACCGTGTTGATGCCCTCCACGTTCTCCGCCACCACATGGCCGTAGGGGTTCATGCAGAAGGTGCGCACCTGATCCCCGTACTGCTTTGTCCGGTAGACCAGCTTGGACTCATAGACCACATCGGTGATGTGCTGGAACACCTTGGCGGGCAGCTCCACCCGGACGCCGATATCCACCTGGTTGTTGATGAGGGGGATGCCCAGCCCCTTGCACTGGCTGGCGAACCACTCCGCCCCGGACCGGCCGGGGGCGGCGATGAGATAGGTGCAGTCGAAATCGCCCCGGTCGGTACACAGATGGTATCCCCCATCCGGCGACGCCTCGATCCGCTCTACGGCGGTGTGGAACCGGAAGTCCACCCGCTCCTTCAAATACTCATACAGATTGGCCAGGATGCGCAGATTGTTCTCCGTCCCCAGATGCTTGCACTGGGCCTGGAGGAGATGGAGGTCATACTTCAGCGCCTCCCGTTCCAGGGCCATGGCCTCCGGCGTGGAGGTGGAGTAGACCTTCTCCGTGGCCCCAAAATGGACGTTCACCGAGTCCACATAGTGGATCAGCTCCATGACCTCCTGACTCTCCATATAATCGGTCAGCCAGCCGCCGAACGCGGTGGTGAAGTTGAATTTGCCGTCGGAAAAGGCCCCCGCCCCGCCGAAGCCGCACATGGTCCCGCAGGTCTTGCACTGGATGCACCGGTCTACCTTCCCCTGGACGATGGGGCAGGTCCGGGCATAGATGTCCGCCCCCTGCTCCAGCACCACGATTTTCAATTTCGGGCAGCGTTTCGCCAGCTCGTAGCCGGCGAAGATCCCCGCCTCGCCGCAGCCGATGATCAATACGTCCGCTCGTTCGCTCATAAAATCCGTTCCTCCTGTCTATCTGACGGCGCAAAAGCCGGTCTGTCCTTTGTCCCGCTGGACTTTGCCCACAGGCGCACCCTTATTATATCGGATTTTACCAATAGATGGTATCCTTTTTCCGGAAATTGTGGTAAAATCTTTTTGACCTGCAAAAAGGAGGGTCCGCCATGACATTTCCCGAAACAAAACAGGAGCTGCGCCATTCCTACAGCATGGCCAGCATTGCCCTTCTGGTGTTCACCGTACTTGTCGAAGTCGCTGTAGAACTGTATTACATCCCCTACTATCTGGGAAATTATGAGCTCTTTTACAGCGACTGGTACTATTACGCTATGGACGCCATTGTGATCTATCCCGCCGGCTTTATCGCCTTTGGACTGATCCTTCGCAACTTCCCCACCCCCCGCCTGGTCAAAGGGCCGGAGCCCTCCGCCGGTCAGGTGTTCTCCGGCATCGCCGTAGGCGTGGGACTTCTCTATCTGGCCAGCATCTTCACCCAGCTGATTTTGGCGGACACCGACACGGTGGACTACGCCAACGAGGCCATCTCACAGGAGCCTCTTCTGGTGGCTCTCCTCTTTACCGTCGTGATCGCCCCCATCTTTGAGGAGCTGCTCTTTCGCAAGCTGCTGCTGGACCGGCTGCTCTTCCTGGGGGACTGGTCGGCGCTGCTGATCTCCTCTCTGTTCTTCGGTCTGTTCCACACCAATCTGTATCAGTTTTTCTACGCCACCGCGGTAGGACTGGTGCTGGGCTATGTCCACATTATGACCGGAGAGATGAAGTGGAATATCGGCCTGCATATGTTCATCAACTTCTTCTGCGGCGTGTTGGTGGACTATCTCCCGGACACCGACCTGGTGTGGGGCATCTTCGACGCCGTTGTCTATCTCTGCATCGGGTACGCCATTTTCTACCTGGTGACGAAAAAGCCCTGGCACAATCTCTATCCCGGCCCCACAAATTGGTCCGCGTCGGAGAAGCGTTCCGCCTGTCTCACCTCCGTTCCCTTCTGGCTGTGCGTCGTGGCCCACCTGTGGCTGTCCGTGTACTATATCTATATCGCCTGAACCCATTCGAAGCTGAAACTGTGCTGAAAGTTCCCTGTTTACTCTGTTTTGGACGTTTACAGATACTTCACAAACGGTTTTCAATTTCTTCAACAATCGGTCTGACAGTCTGCTATAATAGCCATTGTCAGGAACGAAGCGCAAACCTCTCTTTTCTCCCTCCTTTCTCTTTTCTTTCTCCCTTTCTTTCAGAATGCTCCCCGACCGGTGGTGTGGTCGGGGAGCATTCCCTGTTGTGGGGGAGTTGAGCCGCCTCCCGACCCACTGCTAACAGTTTACCACTTGACATATTTTCCTGTATAAAAATAAACTAAAAGCACCTGCCATAGCAGATGCTTTCCCATGGACGATAACGGATTCGAACCCCTGGCCCGACCCACTGCAAGCGGTTCATCGCTTGACATTTTCTCCCTATACACAAGACAAAAGCACCTGCCATAGCAGGTGCTTTCCCATGGACGATAACGGATTCGAACCGCTGAC
>JAJBTD010000087.1 GCA_020861055.1 Clostridiales bacterium
CACCAGCAGGGCGGCGACCAGGTAGTAAACGGCGGCGCTCATCCCCGCTTCCCTCTGGTGTCGGTGAGGTAGTAGGGGCGGATCAGGCTCTTGCTCTCAGCTGCCGCAGTCTTTTCCGGCGGGGCGTCGGTCCGGCGCTTGCCCTTTCCGCTGTGGGGGGTGGGGCGGCTGTTCCGGAGCTTGGACTGCTCCAGCACGGCGGCAGCCCTGGGCTGCGGGGCCTGACTGTTCTGGCCCTTGCCGTTGGAGCGCCGCTGGCGGCGGGAGGGCTGTGCCGCCTGCTGCCCGTCGTCCTTCCGGCTCTCCTGGGGCCGCTGCTTCGACGGCTTTGCCTGTTTGGGCTGCTGTTCCTGCCGGGAGGTCTGCGTCTGAGGGGTCTTCCGGGCAACGGAGGCATCCTGCCCCCGACGGTGAGAGCGGCGAGGCTCCTGCCGGGCAGGCGGCTCCTCCTCCGTTTTGCCCTTCAGAAACATCCGGGCGGTGGCGTCCATCACCCGCCCCCCGGCCAGGGGACCCTTCCGCTGGGTCTGCTCCAGCCGGTCATAGCCCAGCTCGTCGGCAAAGTCGGGCAGCGCCAGCAGCTCGTCCAGGGCGGCGGCGGAATAGGGCTTTCGGGCGGCAGGACGGGAGGTGGCCCGATGGCGGATGAGGTCGCTGTAATCTCCCACGTCCTCCTCCGGGCGCAGCACCGGCTCCTCCGACAGAAGGGGCTTTTTCTGCTGTCCGGACGCCTTTGCCGGGGCGGGAGCAGTCTCCTGGCTCTGTGAGTTCCCGGCGGCGGGCCTGCCCTTTCCACCTTACTCCGCTTTGGCCTGGGCAGCCTGAGCGGGGGCGGCGGGGGCCTTTTCCCGGCTCTCCCGGCGCTTTTTGCTCTGCTCCCTTGCGGCCTCTCTGGCCTCGGCGTCCTCCGGGTTGATTCTCCGGCCCTTTTTATCTGTCACAGGCGCTTCCATCTCCTCCATTGGATAGGGGTGCTGGCTGACCTCCGGGATGGGCCGCCCCAGCTGCTTCTCGATGGCGGCCAGCTCCTCCAGCTCGCTGACGTCGCAGAAGGAGATCGCCACGCCGTCCAGCCCCGCCCGGCCCGTCCGGCCGATGCGGTGAACGTAGGTCTCCGGCACGTCGGGGAGGTTGTAGTTCACCACACAGGACAGGGCCTCGATGTCCAGGCCCCGCGCGGCGATGTCGGTGGCCACCAGGACCCGGAGCCTGCCCGCCTTAAAGTCCGCCAGGGCGGCCTGACGGGCGGTCTGGGACTTGTTTCCGTGGATAGCAGCGGCGGAGATGCCCGCCCGCTCCAGATCTCTGGCCACCCGGTTGGCCCCGTGCTTCGTCCGGGTAAAGACCAGGACGGAGGGATAGTCCCGCTGCTCCAGCAGCCAAGTCAGCAGCCTGATCTTCTTGCTCTTGTCGGTGCGGTAGAGGGTCTGGTCGATGGCGTCCACCGTGGAGTTGACCGGGTCCACGGCGATGCGCACCGGATCGTGGAGCAGCCCGTCCACCAGACTGCGCACCTCTTTCGGCATGGTGGCGGAGAAAAACAGGGTCTGCTTCTTCTCCGGCAGCCACTTCAAAATCTTCTTCACGTCATGGATAAAGCCCATGTCCAACATCCGGTCGGCCTCGTCCAGAACGAAGATCTCCAGGGCAGAGAGGTCGATATACCCCTGCTGATAGAGGTCGGCCAGCCGACCTGGGGTGGCCACCAGGATGTCGGTACCCTTTTCCAGCGCCTCCACCTGGGGCCCCTGGCCCACGCCGCCGAAGATGACGGTGCTGCGGAGAGGGAGGTGCGCGCCGTAGGCCACGAAGCAGTCCTGGTTCTGAATGGCCAGCTCTCTCGTGGGGGTGAGCACCAGGGCGCGGATGGGGTGGTTTTCCCGATGCTCCCGGTCTAACCGGATGAGGATGGGCACAGCAAAGGCGCAGGTCTTGCCCGTGCCGGTCTGGGCGCAGCCCAGCACGTCCCGGCCCTGGAGGGCGGGGGGAATGGCCTTTTCCTGGATGGGGGTGGGAGTCTCATAGCCCTGCTCCTTCAGGGCCTGGAGAATTTCAGAGGGTAAATTCAGATCGGTAAAGTTCACAGGGTCTCGGTTCCTTCTCTATCATATTTGGCGGCCCCCATGGCCGGGACGCCGGATGTTTTTACACAAAAGCGGCAGGCAGGAAATACCTGCCTGTGGAATACCATGGGATATGATTCCGAAATATCTGTAAATAGTATAACAGGTTTTGCAGGTCAAAACAAGGCGAAAGTGAAGATGCCGCGGGGAAATCGGGAAGGGGCTCCCTCACACCGCCCCCAGCGCCCGGCAGCAGTCGTCCAGGGCCTGCAAAAAGCCGTCCAGCTCCTGCTCGGTGGTGAGGTGGCTGAGACTGACCCGCCAGGAGGACAGGGCGTTGCGCCGGTCTCCCGTGAGAGCCAGCACCGCCCTGGACGGCTCCCCGTTCCGGGCGCAGGCGGAGCGGACGGAGACGCAGACCCCCCGCTTCCCCATCTCCCGCTGGAGGACGGTACCCAGAACGTTCCGGACGCTGAGATTGAGAATGTAGGGGGAGGCGTCCGCCGGGCTGTTGACGCGCACCTGGGGACGACAGCGCAGCTCCTCCCGGAGCCGGGCGTTCAGTGCGGCGACCCGTTCCAGCCGTTCTGTCTGGTGGGCCAGCGCCAGGGAGAGGGCGGTCTCCGTGGCCGCGGCCAATGCAAGCGCGGGCGTGCCGCTGCGGGCGTCCGTGGCGCTGGCGCCTCCGTGAATTTGCGGGGCCAGAGGGACGCAGCCCCGTTTCAGCAGCAGGCCGCTGCCGTTGAGCCCATAGAACTTGTGAGGGGCGATGCTCACGGTATCCGCCCCCGCAAACGACAGGTCCAGCTTGCCCACCGCCTGAACGGCGTCCACATGAAACCGGCAGCTGGGGAACTGCCGGAGCAGCTCCCCCATCTCCCGGACGGGCTGAACCACCCCGGTCTCGCTGTCCACGGCGCAGACCGTCGCCAGCACCGTGTCCTCCCGCACCAGGCCGGGGAGCCGGGCCAGGTCCACCCTGCCGTCGGGACGCAGGGGCAGCTCCTCCACCTGATAGCCCTGCCTCTCCAGCCAGGCCAGAGCGCCCCGGACGGAGGGGTGCTCCAGAGGGGTGGTGAGGATATGCCGTCCTCCGGAGGGGTTGGCCTCCACCAGACCCTTGACCGCCAGGTTGTTGGACTCGCTGGCCCCGGAGGTGTAGATGACGTTCTCCGGCCCCACACCCAGCAGGGCGGCGACCGAGTCAGTGATCCGGGCCAATTCTTTCCGGGCTGCCAGGCCCAGGGGGTGCCGGGCGTTGGGATTCGCGGGAAAACGGGCCTCCGTCTCACAGAAGGCCGCCAGCACCGCCGGGTCTGCCGGGGTGTTGGCAGCGTAGTCCAGATAGATCATGTCCGCTGCCGTTCAAAGCCGGAGAGGGTCCGGACGACCTCCCCCGCCGCGATCAGCCCCGCTGCGGCAGGGACGAAAGCGTTGCTCCCCGGCGTCTGGCGGCGGCTGGGGACGCCGCTCCGGGAATCGGCCTGCTCTGCCGCCTCGTCGCTCTCCCCGACCTCCAGGGGCGTCAGGGGCGGCTCCCTGGAATAGACCACCTTTAAGTGATAGATGCCCCGCTTTTTCAGCTCCTTGCGCATGACTCTCGCCAGGGGACAGACGGAGGTCTGGGAGATGTCCGCCACCTCCAGGGCGGTGGGATCCACCTTGTTGCCCGCCCCCATGGAGCTGATGATGGGGACCCCCGCCCGGACCGCCTGCTCCGCCAGCGCCAGCTTGCCGGTCACGGTGTCGATGGCGTCGATGATATAATCATAGTCGGAAAAGCAAAACTGCCCCGCCGTTTCCGGGGTGAAAAAGGTCTTATATACCGTCACACGGCAGGCCGGGTTGATCTCCCCAATGCGCTGTCGGGCGGCGTCCACCTTGTACTGCCCAATCGTCTGTTGGGTGGCGATGATCTGGCGGTTCAGGTTGGAGAGGCTGACCCGGTCGTCGTCGATCAGGTCCAGCGCCCCCACGCCGCTCCGGGCCAGGGCCTCCACCGCGTAGCCGCCCACGCCCCCGACGCCAAAAACGGCCACCCGTGACCGGGCCAGCCGCTCCATGCCCTCTCTGCCCAGGAGAAGCTCCGTTCTGGAAAACTGATTCAGCATGACGGCAAAACGCCTCCGTTCTCCCCCTCTGACGGGACCGCAGCGATAGTCCCGCCGCCTACGACGGTATCTCCGTCGTAAAAGACCGCCGCCTGGCCCACGGTGGCCGCCCGCTGGGGCTGGTCGAAGGTGAGCCGTACCAGCTCCTCCCCCTCCGGGGAGAGGGTGGCCCACTGCTCCCGCTGGCGGTAGCGGAGCTTTGCCTTCACCCGCATGGGGGCGGTGAGGGCGGGGATGGCGATCCAGTTCAGCTCCCCCACCAGCACCGTCCGGGCGTACAGCGCCTCGTTGGGGCCAACGGAGACGGTGTTGGCCGCCATATCCTTCCGGCAGACGTATACCGGCTCCCCCATGGCCAGGCCCAGCCCCTTCCGCTGGCCCAGGGTGTACCGCACCGCTCCCCGGTGACGGCCCACCACCTGCCCGGAGAGGTCGAGAAAGTCCCCCTCCGGGTAGCGCTTGCCGGTGTACCGCTCCATAAAGGCGGCGTAGTCCCCGTCGGGGACGAAGCAGATGTCCTGGCTGTCGTGCTTGGCTGCGTTGCAGAAGCCCAGCTCCTGGGCGACGGCGCGGGTCTGTTCCTTGGTCATCTCCCCTAGGGGAAAGCGGATACGGGAGAGCTGCTCCTGGGTGAGCATATAGAGGACGTAGCTCTGGTCCTTGCTCTCGTCCGCCGCCTTTTTCAGCAGCCAGCGGCCCTTCTCTTCGTCCCGGCAGATGCGGGCATAGTGGCCGGTGACTACCCAGGAGAGGCCCTGCTCGTCGGCGTAGCGGAGGAGCTTGTCGAATTTCATGTACCGGTTGCAGTCGATGCAGGGGTTGGGGGTGCCCCCCGCCTCGTAGATGCGGATGAATTTGTCGATGATCTGGGCCCGGAAATCCACGGTGTAGTCCACCACGGAATAGGGGATGTCCAGCTGGAAGGCCACCTGGCTGGCGTCGTCCACGTCGCGCTCCGAGCAGCAGGTGTGGAACTCGCTCTGACCCACGGTGTCGTTGTTATAGAGCCGCATGGTGACCCCCTGGCAGCGGCAGCCCCGGCGCAGCATCAGGGCGGCGGCCACCGAGCTGTCCACCCCGCCGCTCATGGCGACGAGGGCGCTCTCCTCCATCAGCAGAGCCATACGATTACCCCCTTGTTTGGTGTGTTGATATGGGTATCATATAGCAATCACCGGGGATTGTCAATCGGGCGGGGCTATCGGCTGCCGATGACGCCGACGCCATAGATCTGCAATTTCATCCCTCCCTCCCTCCGCGTCCCCGATTTTAGGAGAGCAGCGCACATACCCACGCCATCACAGCAGAAACGGGGAGATAGAGGATAAAATGCGTGATATGCTCCTTTTTATTGAAGCCAAACATCCGCGGACTCACGACGTCCTTTAGCTCCGGATAGA
This sequence comes from Clostridiales bacterium, assembly GCA_020861055.1. Classification (GTDB taxonomy): domain Bacteria; phylum Bacillota; class Clostridia; order Oscillospirales; family Oscillospiraceae; genus Onthomonas. Next base: position 5,575 of record JAJBTD010000087.1, read on the forward strand.
AATGGGGATAGAAGTTGGAGTGGCAGAGCAGCACCCAGTCGAAAACCACAATATCATATAGTTCCATGGCGAAGAGCATGACAAGGAAACGCACAAAAAAGCGCAGGAAGCCGAAGCTGTTTCTCACACCGTCCCAGATGCCGAGGGCAAAACCGCCGGCAAACAGGAGCGCGGCGACAGCGACGAGCGCCCAGCCCACAATATGCGCGCCGCGGAACCTCTCCTTTTTGTCCGGGATCACGGCTAAATACTCTTTCGGCGCAGAGGAAAAGAGCCGTTTATCCTGAATAAAGCCAACTGCACCGTACAGCAGCAGGAAATATCCCGCCATGATCATAAGGATTGAAATGATTGTTGTCACCATCTTATTTTCCTCCCCTCAGCAAGCGTCGCTGATACGATTTCCCTTTTGTTCCTCCTGCCCACAGGCATCCACCGTTTGCAGCGCAGGCTCCGGTGCGCCGGTCAATGTGATTTTCCCGTATGCGCCCCACAGGGCGCTCCGCTTCCGGAACAGAGAGATTAGCTTTCGCTAACCGAACTATACCATGAACGCGCGGAAAAAGCAACGTTGGAACGAGAAAATCATCCGGGAGCCGGTCAGTCGGGCAAAAGGCGGGACCGATTTCGGCGGCTCCTCCTATCTCTGTAGGTTCGTCAATCATACTTTACACTTAGGGAAAGAAGAAAGGACAACTTT
>JAJBTD010000050.1 GCA_020861055.1 Clostridiales bacterium
CGGCTGATGGACCACCAGAAGCGCCGCACCCTCCGGCTGGATAAGGTCACCACTGTCATCCTGGACGAGGCGGACCGGATGCTGGACATGGGCTTTATCGACGATGTGACCAAAATACTGGACTCCATCCCCAGCCGGAAGAATCTGGGCCTGTTCTCCGCCACCATCAGCCGGGAGGTCATGGATATCTCCTGGGTGTACCAGCGCGACCCGGTGGAGATTACCGTCCGCCCGGTGAACGAGGACAAGCCGGACATTCAGCAGTACCGCATCCTCCTGGAGAGCCGGGATCAGAAGCTGGATACCCTCCTGGGCCTGCTCAAGGGTGGCAGCTACGAGCGGGCTATCGCTTTCTGCAATACGAAGAACATGACCGACCGCCTGGCGGCGCTGCTCCAGCAGCACCATATCTCTGCCCGTCCCATCCACGGGGACATCCCCCAGAAGGAGCGGGAACAGACCCTGTCCAGCTTCCGCAGCGGTAAGCTCCGGGTGCTGGTGGCCACCGATGTGGCCGCCCGCGGCCTGGACATCGACGACGTGGACGTGGTGTTCAACTACGACGTGCCGGACGAGAACGAGTACTATATCCACCGCATTGGCCGTACCGGCCGGGCGAAGAAGCACGGCGTCAGCTACACCTTTGTGGGCACCGTGGCGGAGGAGATCAAGCTCAACGAGATCATCCGCAGCCAGAAGTACGACATCCAGACGCTGAAATACGACGAGGACGGATGCCTGATGCTGGTGGAGCAATAACCGATTGCGATAGAGAATACCCCGGAACAGGTCGTTTGACCGCTGTTCCGGGGTGTTTTTGCGTCATTCCTCCAGAGGCAGCACCTGCTCCGGGGGCAGATAGAGCCACCGGGGGGCCGCCGTACCGGCGGGACGGTTCCAGAGGATAGGGACCGTCTGGGGACGGCCAGGAGGCGTGAGACAGGTGCGCAGGTCGAAGGGCCCGGCGATCTCCCGGAGCACCTCCGCCTCCACCACGTTGTCTCCCGGCCCGTCTGCGGGGCGGGGGCCGTTGGGACGCAGACCCACCAATGTAACGCCGGGGGAGACGGCCTGGGCAGTGGTCAGCTCCACGTCCCAGCCGGTGAGCCGGAGCCGGTGCGCTCCCACGGGGGCGGCCTCCAAAATCGTCTCGCAGCCGGTGAGCCGGGCCGCCTGCCGCCGCCGGGGATTGGCCAGCACCTCCTCACGGGGGGCCTGGAGCAAAATCTGCCCCTGATCCATGACCACCAGCTCCCGGCAGAAGTGGTAGACCTCCTCCAGCCGGTGGGAGACGAGAATGGCCTGCCCGGAGAAGCCGCACAGAAAGTCGGTCAGCTCCTGCTGTAGCTCGTCCCGGAGCACCTGATCGAGCGCGGAGAACGGCTCGTCCAGGAGGATGGTCTTTGGCTCCGGGGCCATCATCCGAGCCAGAGCCACCCGCTGCTGCTGTCCGCCGGAGAGCTGGGCGGGATAGCGGCCCTCCAGCCCCTCCAGACGGAATTGAGCGACGAGGGACTGCACCCGCTCCTGCCGCTGAACCTTGGGTGTGCGGAGCCCGGAGGCGATGTTCTGGGCCACCGTCATGGTGGGGAACAGGGCGTAGTTCTGGAACAGATAGCCCACCTGTCGGCTTCTGGGGGGCAGATCGACCTTTTGGGCGCTGTCGTACAGCAGCCGTCCGTCCACCTCGATGCGTCCCCGGTCGGGGGAGACGACCCCGGCGATGGATTTCAAAGTCATGCTCTTGCCACAGCCGGAGGCGCCCAATATGCCGATGCGGGGGCATTGGCTCTCCAGAGCAATATCTAAGGTGAAGCGGCCCAGCTCCCGCTCTAGTTGCAGAGAGATCGCCATACTACCACCTCTCCTTCGGGGCAGCCGTCCGGCTGGAGAGCAGATTGATGGCAAGGATGAGGACAAAGGCGATGATGATGACCACCGCCACCCAGATGCCCGCCGTCAGATAATCCCCGTTTTGAAGCACCATGGCGATACGCTGGGAGATGGTGCCCGTCTTTCCGGCGATATTGCCCGCCAGCATGGAGGTGGCCCCATACTCCCCGATGGCCCGTGCAAAGGTGAGCACCGTGCCGGAGGCCACGCCGGGACCGGCGGTGGGGATGACCACCCGCCAGAAGATAGCGGTGTCGCTCATCCCCAGGGTGCGGGCAGCGTGGATCAGGTCCACGTCCACCTGTTCAAAGGCGGCGCGGGTGTTGCGGTACATCAGGGGAAAGGCGATCACCGTGGCGGCAATGACGCAGCCCAGGAAGGTCTGCACCACCTTGATGCCCAGATATTCGTAGAGAAAGCTGCCAAAGGGACGGCGGAGAGAGAAGATCAGCAGCAGGAAAAAGCCCGCCACCGTGGGGGGAAGCACCATGGGCAGGGTCAGCAGCCCGTCCAAAACGGCCTTCCACCTGGAGGTGGCGGACATGGCCCGGCGGGCCGCCCACAGCCCCAGAAAGAAGCTGAGGACTGTGGCGGCGGCGCCGGATTCCAGCGTGATCCAGAGGGGCGACCAGTCCAGATTGGAGATGGTCGAGATCAGCTCCTCCATATCAGCGGTTGTCCAGGAACATATAGGTGGTAAAGACCTCCATAGCCTCGTCGGAGGTGATGTAGGCCAGGAACTCCTCAGCGGCAGCGGTCTGCTCCTCGGAGACAGCGGACTCGTCCAGCGGCGTGATCTGGGCCACGGGGTAGATGATGTTGCCGGTCAGGTCGGTGGAGACGTGCTCCAGGATCTCGATCCGGTCGATCTCGGAATAGGCGTCAGAGTAGTAGACGGTGCCCACCTCGTTGGAGCCCTCGGCCACGGCCTGGAGAACGGCGGAGACGTTGGCGCACTCGTTGATCTCCACTCCGCCCAGAGCCTCGGAGACCTCAGCGGTGGTGATGTCAGAGGCGGTCAGGCTGCTGTCCAGCACGCCGGAGGCCTGGAGCGCGGTCCGGGTGTAGCGGCCCACGGGAACGGAGCCGTCCGCCAGAGCGATGGAGGCGGCCTCGCTCAGATTGTCCAGGCCGGTGACGGTGGTGCCGGAGCCCTGCCAGGTGATGACCACCACTTCGTTTTTCAGCAGATCGGTGCGGGTGCCATCCACAATGCGGCCCTCCTCCTCCAGCTGGTCGATCTCCTTGGTGGAGGCGGAGAAGAAGATATCGCAGTCATAGCCCTCCTGGATCTGAGTGAGCAGAGTGCCGGAGCTGGCGGCGTTCAGAGTGATGGTGACGTTGGGATGCTCCGCCTCATAATTCGCCTTCAGCTCCTCAAAGGCGTTGTTCAGAGAGGCGGCGATAAACACGTTCAATGTGACCTCTGCCTCGGAGGAGGTGTCCTCCGCCTCCTCAGCGTCTCCCTCTTCTTCTGCGTCGGCCTCGGATTCTGCGTCGGCCTCCTCAGTCTCTGCGGTGTCGGCGTCCTCGGTCTCCTCAGTGGAATCCTCCGTCTCGGCGGCGGAGGTGTCGTCGGCGGTGTCAGAGGCGTCCTCCGTCGTGCTGCCGCAGGCGGTCAGGGCGAAGACCATGCACAGAGCCATCAGCAGCGCAGTCAGCTTTTTCATCATTCGTTACCCCATTTCTACTTGATTTGGCTCAGGAGCGAATCGTTTTTGAAAATAACTCCCAATCCTTGCAGAAAGGGGCTGCCGGTTGGCAGCCCCTCCTGCGTTTGCACTATTCTAACATTTGACAAAAGCCCTGTCCAATTGTATTATAGGGGTAAAGCTGATATTTCGATAGGTAAAACCTATCAATGAAAGGGGAGAACGTCCATGACCCTTCGGCACCTGCGCATTTTCTGCGCCGTCTGTGAGCGGGGGAGTATGTCCGCCGCCGCCCAGGGCCTGTTCATGGCCCAGCCCTCGGTGAGTCAGGCGGTCCGGGAGCTGGAGGAGCACTACGGCACCCTGCTGTTCGAGCGGCTGGGCCGTCGGCTGGCCCTCACCCCGGCGGGGGAGCGGCTCTACCCGAAGGCGAGGGCCATGGTGGACCAGTTCGACGAGTTGGAGCGGGAGAACGCGCAGGAGCGACAACCACAGGTCCTCCGCATCGGGGCCAACCTCACTGTGGGGTGCGCCCTGCTCCACTCCTATCTGAACCGGCTGGAGGCAGAGTATCCTCAGGCGGAGCTGCGGGTCTATGTCAGCCGTTCCTCCGACCTGCTGGAACGGCTGGAGGGAAACCGGCTGGATCTGGCGTTGACGGAGGCCCTCCCCGGACAGCCGAATTATATTCAAATCCCCTTTGCCCAGGACCGCATCTTAGCCGCCGCCCACCCGGAGCATCCCATCTTCCGGAACGCCCCCGCCACGGCGGAGGCGCTTTCCCGCACCCGGCTGCTCCTGCGGGAGCGGGGCTCCGGAGTGCGGGAGCAGTTTCAGCGGCTGATGGAGCAGGCAGGCTGTCCCTGCCAGCCCTACTGGGAGTCGGTGTCCTCCACCGTCCTCATCCGGGCCGCGCGGGAGGGAGAGGGGGTCACCGTCCTGCCCTACCAGCTGGCCAGGGAGGCGCTGGAGACACACCCGGACAGCTTCCGGGAGGTCCAAGTGCAGGGACTGGACTTCCGCCGGGAACTGGTGCTGCTCTACCACCGGGACAAGTACATCTCTCACCTCATGGGCCGGCTGATCGAGCTGGTGACGGAACGCAAGACGGGCTGAGCTACGAGCAGAACCGGTGACTGCCGATGACGGTGAGCAGAGGACGGCTCCAGATCCAGGCGCTGGTGGCGGTGTCCGGGTTAAAATAGTAGATGGCCCCCCGGTGGGGTCCACGCCGTTTAACGCGTCCTGGGCGGCCTGATAGGCGGAGTCGGACACCGGCTGGTCGATCTGCCCGTCGTCCATGCAGGAGAAGGCCCCCGGCTCGTACACCACTCCGGCGATGGTGTTGGGGAAGGAGGGATGGGCCACCCGGTTGAGGATGACCGCTCCCACCGCCACCTGTCCGTTGTACGGCTCTCCACGGGCCTCGGCGGAGATGACCTTCGCCAGCAGCGCCAGATCGCCGCTGCCGGTCTGGCTGGAGGCGGCGTCCGCCTCGCTCATCATCCCCAGCGCCCGCAGGGTGGCGGGGCCGCAGACCCCGTCCACGGTCAGGTCGTTCTTTTCCTGGAACAGCCTGACGGCGGCCGCCGTCTGACTGCCATAGACCCCGTCCACCGCACCGTCATAGTATCCCCACCGCTTCAGCTTGGTCTGGATGGTGGTGACCGCCTCCCCGGAGGAGCCCTGGCGGTAGGTGGCGGCAGCGGCGGTCTGGAAGGCCGCAGCCGTGACGAAAATCAACGCCAGGGCGAGAAACAGGGCGGAAATGCCCCGACGCATCTGTGGGCGAAACATAAAAAAGACCACCTTTCATACAGGTGGTCTTAGTGTGAGTCGGTTTTGGGGCGGTATGAGTGGAAAATGGTGGAAAACAGCAGTGCGTCCTCAACCTACGATCTCCCCCACCAGATACCCCTCCCCAACGCCGGTGACGCGCACGTCTGCCATGACGTTGTGCCAGTTACCCTCCGCGGGGGTGCGCACCTGGACGTAGTTGGGGGCGTGGCCCTGCCAGAGTCCGTCCCGCTGCTCTTCCAGCAGGACGGGGAGGGTCGCCCCCACCCAGGAGGTGAGATAGCAACCCTCCAGAGCGGCGGCGGTCTGCGCCGCCCGGTGGGCCCGCTCCTCCTTGACGGCGTTGGAGATCTGCCCCTCCATCCTTGCCGCCGGGGTCCCGGGGCGGCGGGAGTAGGGGAAGATGTGCATGGCGGCGAACTCTGCCCGCTCCAGAAAGGCCAGCGTCTCGCCAAACTCCTCCTCCGTCTCTCCGGGGAAGCCCACGATCAGGTCGGTGGTGATGGCGGGGCGGTCAAACCAGGCGCGCAGCAGACGGCAGGATTCCAGAAACCGGGCGGTGTCGTACCGCCGGTGCATCCGCTTCAGCACGCTGTCGCACCCGGACTGGAGAGACAGGTGGAAGTGGGGACACAGGTTGGGCAGGGCGGCGGCCCGGCGGCAGAAGTCCTCGGTAATCGTTCTCGGCTCCAGGCTGCCCAGCCGGATACGCAGATGGGGTACCGCCCGGCACAGAGCCTCGATCAGATCGATGAGGGAGGAGCCGTCCTTCCACTCTGTTCCCCAGGAGGAGATCTCAATGCCGGTGAGGACGATCTCCCGGTAGCCCTGCGCCGCCAGCGGTCGGGCCTGCTCCACGGCGGACGCCAGCGGCGC
>JAJBTD010000201.1 GCA_020861055.1 Clostridiales bacterium
TCTGTCAAGGCAGTATAATACAGGCATCAAAAGAAACCACCACTTCAATCCAGACCTGTATTAAAGGAGGTACTTGTCATGAAGAACTTTTTTGTATCGATCGGAGCGTTCCTGGAACAGTATTACGCCAGCTTTGCCGTCACCGGTACACGCGCAATGTAAAGCAGCATAGGCAACACCCCTCCAACGGCACAGGGAAATGCCGTGGGAGGGGTGTTTTTTTGCGTATTTACCTGTGATGCAGATCACAGCAACGGTATCTGGCCCCCGGATCAGCCGAAAAACAGAGGCAGCGCCTGCTGAATGAGAGCCACGCAGCCGTCCTCACCCAGCTGCGCAGAGTCCAGGGACAGGTCATAGCCTCCGGCGTCCCGCCATTCCAGGCCAGTATAATAGTGGTAGTAGCCCGACCGGCGCTTGTCCTCCTCCTTTATGTGCCGAATCACTTCCTTGCGGCTCCACGCTAAGGAGAAGGCGGAGACTCGCTCAATGCGAGCCTCCATAGGTGCGTGGATGAACACCCTCAACGTGTTGGGCTGGTCTGTCAGCAAATAATTGGAGCAACGGCCCAAAATAATGCAACTGCCCTGTGCGGCCAGCTCCCTGATGATTTTCGCCTGGAAACGGAACAGGTTCTGCGTGGATACATAGTCGTCGCTGTCCGGAGGGAGGGGTTCTCCGTCATAGGCGTGACGGGCGGCGAACAACATCTCCTTGACACCGATGCGTTCGTCTGCCATGCCGAACAGCCCCTCGTGTATACCGCTGACGTCGGAGGCGAGCCGCAGCAGCTCCCGGTCATAGTAGGGAATGCCCAGGGCTGTGGACAGCTTTCGGGCGATGTTGTGTCCACCGCTTCCGGTTTCACGGGCGATAGTAATAACATAGTTTTCCATAGGACAGACTCCTCTCACGCACCCAAGTACGCCTTGCGCACCCGATCATCGGAGGCCAGGGTGCTGGCCGAACCTTCCATAGCGATTGTGCCGGTTTCCAGCACATAGGCTCGATCGCTGACCGCTAGGGCCATTTTCGCATTTTGCTCCACCAACAGGATGGTGATACCGCTCTCGTGGAGCGTCTGGATGATGGAAAAAATTTCCTTCACTAGAATTGGAGAAAGGCCCATGGACGGCTCATCCATCAGCACAATTTTAGGATCTGTCATCAACGCTCGTCCAGTGGCCAGCATTTGCTGTTCGCCGCCGGAGAGGGTGCCAGCGAGTTGCCGACGGCGCTCCTTCAGCCGGGGGAAATGGTGGTAGACCCGCTCCAAGCTGGCAGTGATTTGCTTCTGCTCCTTAATAATATAGGCCCCCATACGGAGATTTTCCTCCACCGTCATGCTGGCAAAGACGTGCCGTCCTTCCGGCACATGGGCCAGCCCCATCCGAATAATGGTGTGAGGAGGTACCTTCTGCAAATTCTGCCCGTCTAGCAGCACATTGCCACTGGAAGCCGTCAACAGGCCGGAGATGGTATGGAGGGTAGTGGTTTTACCTGCGCCGTTGGCCCCGATCAGGGAAACCAGCTCTCCGTCCTGAACTGTCAGGGAAATGCCCTTCAACGCATGAATCGCACCGTAATGTACATTCAAATCCTTTAATTCCAGCATAGTACACCCTCCCTACTCACCCAAATAGGCGGCAATGACCTTGGGGTTGTTGGCGATCTCCTCTGGCAGCCCGGAGGCGATGGTCTGCCCGTAATCAATGACTTGGATTCGTTCGCAGATATTCATCACCAGGGACATATCATGCTCGATCAGCAGGATAGCGATTCCAAATTGATCACGGATGGCATTGATGCACTCCAACAGCTCCGCTGTCTCGGTGGGATTCATACCTGCGGCGGGCTCATCCAGCAGCAGCACCTTCATGTTGGTACCCAGGGCCCGGGCAATTTCCAGCTTCCGCTGCTGGCCATATGGCAGGCTGGAGACCAGCACATCTGCCTTGTCCTCTAGGTGGCAGATGGACAGCAGTTCCATCGCACGCTCTGTGACCTCTGTCTCCGCCCTCCAATACTTTGGGGAGCGCAGCAGAGCGTCCAGCAGACCGTAGTGCATATCCTTTGTGAAGGCCACCTTCACGTTCTCTATGACGGTCATATCGTGAAACAGGCGGATATTCTGGAAGGTACGGGCAATACCAGCCTCTACGAATTGATGTACTTTTTTCCCATTCAGCGGCACTCCATCCAGCAGGACGGTGCCTTCGGTGGGGACGTAAACACCGGTGAGCAGATTGAATACAGTGGTTTTGCCTGCACCATTGGGGCCAATCAGTCCCACCAGCTCGCCAGGATAGATGGACAGGTTAAAGTCCTCTACGGCGTGAAGCCCTCCGAAGGAAATGCCTAAACGTCGAGTCTCCAGAACGGGAGTTTTCGCTTCACTCATGACGGCTCGCCTCCTTTTTCCCTAAATGGGAGGCAAAATAGGCTTTTATTGCGCCAGGCCATTTGGGAACATCGCACAGGGCGAATTCCCGGCTACCCATAATGCCCCTCGGACGAAACAGGATGACAATAATCAGTGCGATGGAGTACACCAGCATGGGGTAGGTGAAGACATTTTGCAGGAAAGCGGGCAGTGCCGACACCCAGGCGCCGTTTTTGATGGTGTAGTTCAGCAGGAACAACACTACGGCGGCAATGACGGAGCCGGTCATGGAGCCCATTCCTCCTACCACCACCATGACCACGATGAACACAGAGTTCAAAATAGAGCCGTTGGTGAAGGCAAAGGAGGTGGTGGCCAGCGCAGCATTGCAGCAGGCGTAGAGCGCACCGGTAATCCCAGCAAAGAAGGCAGAGATCGTAAAGGTTAGCACCTTGTAGTAGCTGACATTGATGCCGGAGGTGGAGGCAGCAATTTCGTTGTCCCGGATCGCACGAATGGCCCTCCCGTACTTAGAGCGGACAAAGAGAAGCATGGCGGTCATACACAAAATCACCGTTAAAACCGCCACCCACAGGTACTGTACCTTCTCGTCATTGGAAAATCCCAATCCTGTGGCGTACAGAGCAGAGGATGCAGCACCCTGATCCAACCCCTGCTGGCCGCAGAAAGGTAGGTTATTGATGACATTGACGATAATCATGCCGAAGCCCAATGTGATAATTGCCAAATAGTCACCCTTTAACCGCAATGCTGGAATGCCCACCAGCAGGCCCATCAGCGCAGCCAGGACGCCGGCGGCCAGGGTGCTGAGGAGCAGCACAAGCAAAAAAACCGGGCCGGACTTTTCCTCATAAAAACCTGCACGCTGGAAGGCCAGGGAGATCAGGGCCGCAGTGTAAGCACCCACCGCCATGAAGCCGCAATGCCCCAGGGAAAGCTGCCCCAGGAAGCCAAGCACCAGATTCAGGGAGGCTGCCATGATGATCAGATAGCAACACTGCCAGATAGAGGGGACAACTTTCAATTTCAGAGTGTCGCCTCCGGCATTGCTCATCACCACAGAGATGATAAGGAGAAGTACAACGGCAATGAAATTGACCAGATAACGGGTCCTCGTTTCGTTCTTTTTCATACCTTCTCCCCCACATTCTTTCCCAAAATGCCCGCCGGACGAATCATGAGTACCACAATCAAAATCAGATAGACAAAGGTATCCGACATGGACGAACTGATATAGGTGTTGGTTCCGGACTGGACAATGCCAATTACCAGGCCACCCAGCATGGCACCGGGTAGGGAGCCAATGCCGCCCAGGACGGCGGCCACAAAAGCGTAAATGCCCAGGGTCGCACCCATGGTGGTATAAACCTTGGGATATTGAGCAATGTACATCAGAGCAGCGACCGCAGCCAGCCCTGCGCCGATTCCAAACGTGACAATGATGGTCTGGTTCACATTGACCCCCATCAGTGTGGCGGCCTCCTTGTCCTCCGACACGCAGCGCATGGCGCAGCCGATGCGGGACTTTTGCGTAAAGAAATACAGCGCTACCATAATGACGGCTGAAACCAGCACCGTGATAATGGTGGCACTGCTGACAGAGACACCAGCAATGGAAACAGTACTGGTAAACAGCGTATAGGGAACCTTGGGGTCAGGACCGATAGCCGGAATGGCCTGCGCCAGATTTTCCAGCACAAAGCTCATGGCGATGGCGGTGATCAGCGCAGTCAGGTTATTTCCCTTCTTCCGGACAGGGCGATAAGCCAGTAGCTCTACCAGCATGCCCACGCAGGCGCAGATCAGAATGGCGGGAATCACCGCTAACCAGCCGGGCAATCCCATATTCATAATGATGGGAATCATAAAAAACAGAGTATAGCCGCCTACCATGATAAAATCGCCATGGGCAAAGTTAATGAGCTTGATAATGCCGTAGACCATTGTGTAGCCCAAGGCGATCAGTGCGTAGACGCTCCCCAGCCGTAGCCCTGTAATTAGAAATTGGATAAAGGTGGTCATCGGACGCTCCTCTCTTGTTATCCTGAAAGGGGGAGACGCAGGAGCGTCTCCCCCTTTCTGCTCTGGATACTTGTAATCAGTCCAGACTCAGGGTCGTGACAGCAATCTTTGTAACAGCCTCGTCACCCTCAGTGTAGGAATAGCCCATCAGCACACCGGTCTTAATAGGTGTACCGGTGTCGTCAAAGGAGAAGGTGCCGGTGGAGACCTCGTACACCACAGAGGTATCCGCTAGAGCAGCCTGGACGCTGTCTGCATCAAAGGCACCGCAGGACTCAATCGCCTGTTTCAGCACCAACACGGCGTCGTAGCCCAAGGCGTCGAAGTTGTTCGGCGTTTCGCCATAGGCCTCCTCATAGCTTTCGACAAAACTGGTGGAGATGTCGCTGGTGGCCAGCTCGGTGGAGTAGTGGTTGACAAACAAGAAGTCGTTATAAACGGACAGATCTGCGCCGTCAGGGATGGTAGTCTCGGTGTTATCCACACCGTCAGCGCCCAGCAGGATGCCATCGAAGCCTACGCTGCGGGCCTGTGGCACCAGATAGGGACCGGTAACGTCATAATAGAAGGGGACAAAGACTAACTCGGCCTCAGCCTCTACCATCTTAGTGAACTGGTTGGTATAATCCACCTCGGTCATAGTGGCTACGGATTCCTCTGCAACAATTTCCAGTCCCAGCTTCTCTGCAGCGGTAGCGAAGGCGTCCCGCAGTCCGGCGGAGTAGGTGTCGGCGGAGCAGTAGACAATGCCTACCTTGGTATATCCCTCATCTGCGGCGTACTGTGCCGCCAGCTCGCCCTGGAAGGAGTCCTTAAAGCAGGTACGGAACACATAGTCCATCTCCGTGGTCAGAGCATCTGCCGTGCCGGAGGGGGTAATTAGGACGACTCCTTCCGAGTTGGCGACAGAGGTGATGCTGGAGGTGCAACCGGAGGTGGCGGAGCCGATGACCAGTTCAATGCCGTCAGAGATCAGAGCGTTCATGGCGTTCAGACATTCTGTAGAGTCGCCCTGGTCGTCCTTGGACTCAACTGCCAGTTCATAGCTCTCGCCGCCCACAGTGACGCCACCAGCGGCATTAATCTGCTCAATCGCCAGATTGACGCCGTTGGCAACGTGGGTACCGTAAACCGCCAGGCTGCCGGTCATGGGGCCGATCATGCCAAGCGTGATGGTGCCGGCAAACTCGCCGGAGGAAACGTTTTCCTCGTCAGTGGAGACCTCTTCCTCTTCGGCTGCAGAGGCTGTGCTTTCAGATGTGTCACTCGTGGAATCTGAGGTCACGCTCTCACTTTCGTCACTCGTGGTGTCAGAAGACCCGCAGGCAGCCAGGCTGATGACAAGCCCCAACACCAGCAGAATACTGAGCAGTTTCTTTTTCATAATCTTTCCTCCTTCTAATTGCATGAGATAAAAAAGCAGGACGCTGCGGTGCATTTTTTGCCGAGCGTCCTTGCTTGACGATTATTATACGACTTACTTTCTACCCTTGCAAGGGCTACAATAACATAATTTCATCCATTTTCCTGCCTGTTTTTGTGGGTATAGCCAAATCGTCTCTGGCTGTTTTTGAATTATCTTGATTCTAAACTTGCAAATGTGCATAGGAATGAGA
>JAJBTD010000056.1 GCA_020861055.1 Clostridiales bacterium
CTGACATTCAGGGCTATGTGAACGGCGTGTTTTGGGAACGTAACTCATTGGCAGAGCAAAAATCTAACTTAAAAGAAACGCCCAAATCGTCGAGCAAGCACAGCGTAAAAAAGTCAGTCAGCCCACAGAATGGCACGATTGAACAAGGTTCGTTGTTTGACAACGGTGGGGGATCAAAAGATGTATAACAAAGAGTTGATCGAGCATCTAATCACGTTTATTTCTAGCCAGGACGGGGTCGCAGATAAGGCAGCTCTGTCAAATCAGGTGAAAGACCAGTTTGGTCTAGTGAGAGACAGGAGTGTATTTTACGGCGAATGGTTTGCAATCAGGTTTTGTAAAGCGTCTTCAGAACGATTTTCCAACACAGTCCTTTCCCTTTCTGCCTTGCATAAATATGACCATATTCCATTTTTGGTGTGCGCTGTGACCCCTTCAAGGAATTATATCATGCTCGCAAATTCAACATTTTTGCGTAAAATCAGTCATTCCTCGCAGGAATTGCGTTGTGACAATATCAAAGGCAGTTTCAATGGAAGCGATATTATGCGTTCTTTTGAAGGCATTCTAAATTCACCTGAAAATTTTGAATTTCTGTTTACATCACATCAGAACTACACTTTTGAAGAAAATCTACAACGCTTGGTAACTGCAACAAATCATATTGCTCCAACTGGGAAAAAATTTCTTCCTACAGAGTGTCAAATCGACTATATTCGAGCTTCAGTAGAAAGAGCCATCTCCTTTATGTCATCTTCCGAATACACGGTTTTGAATGATGATTTGGATAGCCGGGTAAAAGCTGTAGAAACTGAAATAGCGATAGCCTCCCTTATTGACAATGTGAATCTACGCGGCCGGGTAATTGAATATCTGATTACAGCCGAGGACAATCTGAAAGACACCCTAGCGCGCTGCTTGAGAGACAACTGCCCCCTTCCTTCAATATTTACCGCAGATAAGTTGGGCGACTATGAGAGATCGTTTGAACAGTATTTTACAGAAACAGATATAAAGACAAAGGTCATGTTCCTATCAAGCAATCCTAAAGGTTACAATATCGATAAGCTGCTCGCCTTTCTCTCCAAGGAAAAGAGCGTTTATCTAGTTTATGTAATTGCAATCGACGGGAATAATCATATCAATACGCGCCTCTGTTCTATGTATAACCATCAGCTTTTGTCTGGCACAAGAATTATCAGGCATTGGGCGGGGCGCAATTCTCGTGGCGTCACACAATATGATGGGAAAGCACTTGAAGAACTCGTGCTGGATTTTGATAAAACGATAGATATTGCCGCTGCTCAGGATTTTCTTACAAAATGTTTGCATTTGTAATCATGGCCAATTTTATCTGACATAACAGTCTTTGTTAATCCCCAGCGTTCGGTTCAAGCCCTTCGTCTTCGCTGCCAACGCCAAAATCATCAAGAAATCCAAGTTGACTCTTGCAAGCGGAGGAAAAAGTGCGTACTATATAGGGGAAACAGAGAGAGAGGAGAACGCCGCTATGCAGAAGATCCCCTTTGTCTCCCTGGAGCAGCTCCGGGAGATTGCCAAGACCTATCCCACCCCGTTCCACATCTATGATGAGGCGGGCATCCGCCGCACCGCCCGGGCGGTCAACGCCGCTTTCGCCTGGAACCCCGGCTTCCGGGAATACTTTGCGGTGAAGGCTACCCCTACTCCCCGCATTTTGAAGATTCTCCATGAAGAGGGCTGTGGAACAGACTGCTCCAGCCTGACAGAGCTGATGATGAGCGACCGCTGCGGCATTGCGGGGGAGGAGATCATGTTTTCCTCCAACGACACCCCGGCGGAGGAGTTTGCCCTGGCCCAGAAGCTGGGGGCCACCATCAACCTGGACGACCTGACCCATGTGGACTTTCTGGAGCAGACCCTGGGCTTCATCCCCAGGCGTATTTCCTGCCGCTACAACCCCGGCGGGGTATTTCAGCTGGGGGAGAGCAAGGAAGGGTTCCAGGTGATGGACAATCCGGGGGACGCCAAATATGGCATGACCCGGGAGCAGCTCTTCGAGGCGTACCGCAGACTAAAGGCTCTGGGGGCGGAGGAGTTCGGCCTTCATGCTTTCCTGGCCTCCAACACCCTGTCCAACGACTACTATCCCGCCCTGGCCGCCCAGCTCTTCCAGCTGGCGGTGGATCTCCAGCGGGAGACTGGCTGCCATATCGCCTTCATCAACCTTTCCGGAGGGGTGGGGGTGGACTACCGCCCGGAGCAGCCCGCTAACGACATCGCTGCCATCGGCGAGGGGGTCCGCCGGGCCTATGAGTCCATCCTGACTCCCAACGGCATGGTGGATGTGGCCATTTACACCGAGATGGGCCGGTATATGCTGGCCTCCAACGGCCACCTGGTCACCACCGTCCTTCATGAGAAGCACACCTACAAGGAGTATATCGGGGTGGACGCCTGCGCCGCTAACCTGATGCGCCCGGCTATGTACGGGGCTTACCACCACATTACCGCAATGGGGAAGGAAAGCCTCCCCTGTGACCACAAATATGACGTGGTAGGATCTCTCTGCGAGAACAACGATAAGTTTGCCGTAGACCGGATGTTCCCGAAGCTGGAGATCGGGGATATCCTTGTCATTCACGATACCGGCGCCCACGGCTTCTCCATGGGCTACAACTACAACGGCCGTCTCCGCTCTGCCGAGCTGCTGCTCCGTGAGGATGGCAGCGTGGAGCTGATGCGCCGAGCAGAGACTCCGGAGGACTATTTTGCGACGCTGGTGTGGTAACGCCTGAGGGAAGGGAGCGGTTACGATGAAGCTGATTCGGAATGTTGCACTGTTGCTGTGTCTGTGCCTGGTGTTCTGCCTGGTGAGCTGCGGCGAATCGGTCACAGAGACGAACAATGTTATGACGGACGAGACAGACAGCGCCGCTGTCTCAGATGAGACAGAACAGGACGCTCAGGCTGCCGCTGATGCCGCCGCATCCGCTGCGGCGGAGACTGCCGACGGGGAGGAAAGCTCGGAGGATATCACCCAGGCGGAGGAGCCAGAGGATATGACTGAGAATGAGAGCGCCGAAGAGGACAACGGAGAGAACACCAACGTTGTTCCAACGGTGAGCATCGCTGTCACCGACGGCTCTTACTCCCATGAGAACGGCACCCAGTTATTGACGGTGACGATGGTGAACATCTCCATTTCCGTGGAGGGTAAGCCGGAGGTGGAGGAGAGCATCAACGCTGATCTACAGGCGCTGCTCAGCGAAACAAGTACTGTGAACTCTGAGCTCAAAGCGCAGGTGGAGGCGGATTATGAAGCGTCTCTGGAGGAAGACTGGGAGTGGTATGCCTATGAATCTGAGTTGACTGCGCAGGTTGTTCGGTGCGACAGTCAGGTGCTGAGCATTCGGTTCAATGGCTATAGCTATTCTGGCGGCGCCCATGGCTACAGCTTCTCCTATGGCCGGAGCTACGATGTCCAGAGCGGCTCCCGGCTGTCCCTGACCTTTCTCTCCGCCAATGGGGCGGACTTCCCCACCTATGCCCTGAAACGGGTGACTGATATGTGTGGAACGGAGGAATACAGCGAACTGCTGTTTGACACGGACATTATTCAGGAGAGCCTTTCCGACGTGGTCAGCGACGAGCAGTTTCTCCTGACCGGGGAGGGAGTCGTCTTTCTTGCCGACCCCTATGTGATCGGCCCCTATTCCTCTGGTATCATCGAATTTACCCTGCCCTATGATGAACTGGAGGGCGTGGTCAAGGCGGACTATCTCCCGGTGTAATGGCAATATCTGAGATTTTCCAGTCCGGAGCCGCAGGGCGGCCCCGGACTGCATTCTGTACGGCAACCTGACGTGAGAGGTGAAAATGACATGGATTATCATGCGGGCAGTTATGACGTGGGCGTGATCGGGGCCGGTCACGCCGGGATCGAGGCGGCCCTGGCCAGCGCCCGGATGGGCCTGCGGACGGTGTGCTTCACCGTCAATCTGGACGCCGTGGGCAATATGCCCTGCAACCCCGCCATCGGCGGCACCGGAAAAGGCCACCTGGTCCGGGAGTTGGACGCCTTAGGGGGCGAGATGGCACGGGCTGCGGACAAGGCCTGTATTCAGTACCGGCTGCTCAACCGGGGCAAGGGGCCGTCTGTCTGGTCTCTCCGGGCACAGGCGGACCGGCGGCGGTATCAGGAGGTCATGAAGCAGACCCTGGAACAGCAGGAGAACCTGACGCTGAAACAGGCGGAGGTGACGGATATTCTGGCCCAGGAGGGCCACGTCACCGGCGTCCGCACCCGGAACGGGGCGATATACGATCTGCGAGCGGTGGTGGTGGCCACCGGTACCTATCTGGGGGGGCGGGCCATCGTGGGGGAGGTTAGCCAGACCAGCGGCCCGGACGGGCTCCAGGCGGCGCTGAAGCTGACGGAGAGCCTGCAACAGCTGGGCCTGTCTCTCCGGCGGTTCAAGACGGGGACACCCCCCAGAGTGAACCGGCGGACGGTAGATTTTTCCAAAATGGAGCGGCAGGAGGGAGACAAGGACCCGACTCCTTTCTCCTTTCAGACAGAGTCCGTCCCGGAAAACCGGGCGGTATGCTACCTCACCTATACGAACCAGCGCACCCACGACATTATCCGGGCCAATCTCCACCGTTCTCCGTTGTTCTCCGGGGCCATTCGCGGAGTTGGCCCCCGGTATTGCCCCTCCATCGAGGACAAGGTGGTGCGGTTTGCGGATAAGGAGCGGCATCAGCTCTTTATCGAGCCCATGGGCCTGAACACGGAGGAGCTGTATGTTCAGGGCTTCTCCTCCTCGCTCCCGGAGGAGGTCCAGGTGGAGATGCTCCACACCATTCCTGGCCTGGAGCGGGCGGAGATGACCCGGACGGCCTACGCCATCGAATATGACTGCGTGGACCCCACCGAGCTGCTGCCCACCCTGGAATGCAAAAAGGTGGGAGGTCTGTATGGGGCCGGGCAATTCAACGGCTCCTCCGGCTATGAGGAGGCTGCTGCCCAGGGCTTTGTGGCGGGAGCCAACGCCGCCCTCCGGCTGCTGGGGCGGGAGCCGTTGATTCTGCGCCGGGATCAGGGCTATATCGGGGTGCTCATCGACGACCTGGTGACCAAGGGCACCAACGAGCCCTATCGGATGATGACCTCCCGGACAGAGTATCGGCTGGTACAGCGCCAGGACAACGCCGACCAGCGTCTGACCCCGGTGGGATACCGTCTGGGCCTGGTGAGCAGGGAGAGGTATGAGGCGGTGCTGGAGAAGTACCGCCTGGTGGATCGGGAGCTGGAACGGCTGGAGCACACCGGAGCGGCCACCACGCCGTCGCTGACCGCCTTTTTAGAGGAGAGAGGGGAAAGCGTCCCCGCATCCGGTGCGAAGTTCTCTGCGCTGCTCAGACGGCCCAAAATCGGGTATGACGACCTGGCGCCCTTCGACCCGGAGCGGCCCGATCTGCCCCGGCTGGTGACGGAGCAGGTGGAGATACGGCTGAAATACGACGGCTATATCCAGCGCCAGAACCGGCAGATCGCCCAGTTCCAGCGGATGGAGGAGCGGGCGTTGCCGGAGGACGTGGACTATAACCAGATACAGAGCCTGCGCATCGAGGCACGGCAGAAGCTGAATCAGATACGCCCTCTGAATTTGGGCCAGGCATCCCGCATCTCCGGGGTCAGTCCGGCGGACGTGGCGGCGCTGATCTTCTGGCTGGAGCGGCAGGAGGAGGACTGAAAAGAATTCTTCCTTAGCGAGAAATTTCTGAAAAAAAACAGTTGACAACCGGGGAACCCTTGGGTATAATAATACCTGCGCTTGGCGAGAGGCGCACGGGACTCCGAACGGGAGCATAGCTCAGCTGGTTAGAGCACCTGCCTTACAAGCAGGGGGTCACAGGTTCGAGTCCTGTTGTTCCCATCCTCCGCCAAAGTGTCAAGCCCGTTTTCGGGACACTGTCTGGCCCGGTAGTTCAGTTGGTTAGAACGCCAGCCTGTCACGCTGGAGGTCGTCGG